>JAAZHF010000219.1 GCA_012510865.1 Gammaproteobacteria bacterium | reverse complement strand
GCGCAGCAGCGCGAGTACGGCCAGATGCTGTTGGCGCAGCTGCGCCACTACGACTACGTCCTCGACGACCCGCTGATCGACTCCTGGCTGCGCCAGCTCGGCAACCGGCTCGCCGCCGCGAGCGACGACCCCGAGCAGTCGTTCACCTTCTTCATGCTCAAGGACCGGTCGGTCAACGCCTTCGCGACGCTTGGTGGATACATCGGCACCAATGCCGGCCTGGTGCTGGTGGCCGATCGCGAGGACGAGGTCGCCGGCGTGCTGGCGCACGAGGTGGCGCACGTGACCCAGGCGCACGTACTCCGCGGCGCGGAGCGGGCGCAGCGCGACAGCATCCCGATCCTGCTCGCGATGCTGGGCGCGGTGGCCGCCGCGTCGCAGTCGGGCAGCAGTTCCGCTGCCGACGCATCCATGGCGGCCATCGTCAGTGCGCAGGGCCTGATGGTGCAGCGCCAGATCGACTACACGCGGTCGAACGAATCCGAGGCCGACCGGGTCGGCATGCGCACGCTGTCGCGCAGCGGCTACGACGCCGCCGCCATGGCGACGATGTTCGAGCGGATGCAGGCGCTTTCCCGCACCAACCAGGGCGGGGAGCGCGAGCGAATGCCCGACTACCTGCGCACCCATCCGGTCACCACCACCCGCATCAGCGAGGCGCGGCAGCTGGCCGAACAGCACGGCCGCCAGGGCAGCGGCGTGTATGCCACCGCCGGGCTGGCGGGCAATAATCCGCTCCTCCCGCCCGGGCTGCGCCCCGGAGGCATGGAGGCGGACGCGGCCGGCAACCAGTTCGGCTGGGTCCGCGAGCGCCTGCGCGCGCTCAGCGCGAACACCCCCGGCGAGGCCATCGCCGAATACGGCCGGCTGGCCAGGGCGGGGTCGCTCGACGACGCACAGCGCTACGGGCTGGCGGTGGCCCAGCTGCTGGCCAACCGCCCCGCCGAGGCCGCGCGCGGCCTCGAGTCGCTGCTCCAGACCCATCCCCGCGACACCTGGCTGCTGCTGGGCCTCGCCCAGGCCGAGTCCCGTCAGGGGCTGCACGAACGGGCCGATGCCCGCTACGAGGACCTGGTCCGGCGGATGCCGCGCAACCGCGCCGTCGTCCTGGGCTATGCCGAGGCCCTCGTGGAGCGCGGCGAGCGCGATGCCGGCCGGCGGGCCCAGGACATCCTGCGCCCGCTCATGGCGAGCGCATCGGACGACCCGGTGTTCCACCGCCTGTTCGCCCGGGCGAGCGAGATCGCGGGCGATCCCGTGCGCGCCGGCGAGGCCTGGGCGGAGACCGCCTTCCTGAGCGGCCGCGCCGAGCAGGCGCTGGTCCAGCTCAATACCCTGCGCAAGCGCGACGACCTCGACTACTACGCCCGCGCGCGGATCGACGCCCGCATCGCCGCGATCACCCCCACGGTCCTCGAGCTCCGCCGCCAGGGCATCCGCGATCCCGACCTGCGCAAGTAGGCCGCCGGCCCGGGCGGATGGGTGACGGTGTCACCAAACCGTAACCGGATAGTCGTCTAATGAGTCCCGTTCCCCTGAACGAGCGGTGGCGAGCGTGCAGAAGCGCATCCTGATCGTCGACGACGAACCCGCGATCCGCGACATGGTGGCGTTCGCGGTCCGCAAGGGCGACTACGAGCCGGTCCACGCAGGCGACGCCCGGCAGGCGCAGGAGGCGATCGCGGACCGCGTCCCCGACCTGATCCTCCTCGACTGGATGCTCCCGGGCACGAGCGGCATCGAGCTGGCCCGGCGCTGGCGCCGCGAGTCCCTGACCCGCGAGATCCCGATCATCATGCTGACCGCGCGCGGCGAGGAGAACGACCGCGTCGCCGGGCTGGAGTCCGGGGTCGACGACTACGTGGTCAAGCCCTTCTCCACCCGCGAGCTGCTGGCGCGGATCCGTGCGGTGCTGCGCCGCTCGCGCGAGGACGACGAGGATGGCAGCGTCACCGTCGGCGGGCTGCGCATCGACGGTGCCGCGCACCGGGTCTTCGCCGACTCGCCCGAAGGCGAACAGCCGGTCCAGATCGGCCCGACCGAGTACCGCCTGCTGCACTTCTTCATGACCCACACCGACCGGGTGTATTCGCGCTCTCAGCTGCTCGACCACGTCTGGGGCGGCAGCGTGTACGTGGAGGAGCGCACCATCGACGTGCACATCCGCCGCCTGCGCAAGACCCTCGAGCCGTTCGGCCTCGACGGGATGGTGCAGACCGTGCGCGGGGCCGGGTACCGGTTCTCGGGCGCGATCGACGCCTGACCGGCGCCGCCACCCGCGTCCTCGCCCGGCCCCATAGCGGATACTGGCGCCATGCCACCGGAGATCTACAAGGCCTGGTCACGCACCGTCGCGATGCTGGCGCTGCTGTTGGCGCTCGCGGCACTGGGCGGCGCGCTTGCCGGCCATGCCTGGGAAGCACTCGCGGTGGCCGCCCTGCTGGTCATCGGCTGGCACTACTGGCGGCTGCAGCGCGTGCTGGAGCGGCTGACCGCGCGCCGCCGGCAGCCGCTGCCCACGCGCGCGCTCGGACGCGGACGCGGGGCCTGGAGCGAGCTGGAGCGCCTGCTCCACCGCAGCCAGGTCGAGACCCGTGGCCGCAAGACCCGGCTGCTGGAGATGCTGCGTGCCTACCGCGCCGTGGCCGCGGCGCTGCCGGACGCGG
>JAAZHF010000022.1 GCA_012510865.1 Gammaproteobacteria bacterium | reverse complement strand
GGAGTGGGTCGACGTCGACCGCATCCTCGAGCTGCCGCTGTGGGAAGGGGACCGCCACTTCGTCCCGCTGGTGTTCGACGGCGACCCGCGGCCCTTCCACGGAGTCATGCCCTACCGCGACGGGCGCATGCAGTCCTGGACCTTCTCCCGCGCCTGACCGGTCAGGCGTCGCCCTCGATCCGGCGCGCCGGATCGCTGAGCTCCAGTCCGCGCAGGATCACGCCGGCCTGGGTGCGGTTGCGGACCCCGAGGCGTTCGAAGATGGCCGACATGTGCGCCTTCACGGTGCGCTCCTGCACGTCCAGGCGGTCGGCGATCTGCTTGTTCAGCAGGCCGTCCGCGACCAGCGCCAGCACCCGGAACTGCTGCGGCGTCAGGCTGGCGAGGCGGGCGGCGAGGTCGGCATCGCCCGGTGCGGACTGGGCGCGCGCGACGGCGCCGCGCAGCGCGGGTGGCAGCCATTCCTCGCAGGCGAGGACCGTCCTGATGGCGTCGCGCATCTCGTCCAGGCCCGCGCTCTTGGGGATGTAGCCGGCGGCGCCATGGTCGAGCGCGCGGCGGACCACCTGCGGGTCCTCGTTCGCGGACACCAGCACCACCGCCACCGCCGGGAACTGCGCGCGGATCGCCGCCAGGCCGGCCAGGCCGTGGTTGCCCGGCATGTGCAGGTCCAGCAGCACCAGGTCGATGTCGGGATTGGCCTCGAGCGCGGCAAGCGTGGCGTCCAGCGTGCCCGCCTCGATCGTCCTGGTCCCGGCCGCGGCCTCGACCGCGGCTCCGCGCAGCGCGGCGCGGAACAGGGGATGGTCGTCGGCGATGAGCAGGGTGGCCACGGCTCGTCCGGCGCGGCTACTGCGCGGTCCAGCCGCCGTCGACCGGGAAGGATGCGCCGGTGACGTTGTGCGCTTCGCGGCGGCACAGCCATGCGGCCAGTGCACCGATCTCCGCGGGCAGGGTCATGCGCAGGCTGGGCTGCTTCTCGGCCACCAGCGCACGGACGCCGTCTTCGCGGCTGCCGCCGTCGCGGCGGGCCTCGATCTGCGGCTCGATGAGCGGCGTCTCCACCCAGCCCGGGCAGATGCAGTTCACGGTCACGCCGCCGCTGTCGCGGCTGCCGGCGGCCGCGTACTCGAGCGCCGCGACCTTCGAGAGGCCGACGATGCCGTGCTTGGCCGCGACGTAGGGCGCCTTCTCCTTCGACGCCACCAGGCCGTGCACCGAAGCGATGTTGACCACGCGGCCGTAGCCGCGCGCGGCCATGCCCGGCATCGCCGCGCGCATGGTGTGGAAGGCCGCGCTGAGGTTGATGGCGATGATGTCGTTCCACTTGCCCACCGGCATGTCCTCCAGCGGGGCGGTGTGCTGGATGCCGGCGTTGTTCACCAGCACGTCGATCGGCGACCAGGCGTCGATCCCCTCCATCATCGCGGCGATCGCGCCGGGGTCGCGGAGGTCGGCGTCGAAGTGGCGGTGGTCGCCGCCGCCGGCGGCGCGCACCGCCGCGAGCGCCGCCTCGACCTGGGCCTGGTCGCCCAGGCCGTTGACGGCGACGCGCGCGCCCGCCGCCGCGAGGCTGCAGGCGATGGCGAGGCCGATGCCGGAGGTGCTGCCGGTCACCAGCGCGGTGCGGCCGGAAAGGTGGAGGTCGGTCATGGCGTGGCGTGTGTGCGGAAAGCTGCAACTTAGCAAATCGCGGCCGGCTTCCCCCGCGTACAAAAGTACGATGCCCGGTGCGCGGTCCCCTGCTAGGGTGCTGGCATCTCTCCTCGTCGCAGGTGGCACAGTGCCAGGCAATCCCGATCCGTTCCCCTTCCAGGCCCCGGCGCGGTTGCTGGCGGCAGTTGCGCTGGCGGCGGCCGCGATCGCCGGCTGTGCGTCCACGCAGGGCCCGGGGCCGGCCCAGGAGGCGGCGATGTTCGAACACCCGCGCAGCACGATCCACCGCGGAGACGACGACCTGCTGACCGGCGGGCTGGGCATCGAAGGGCTGCGCGCGATGGTGCCGCCGGCCTTCGCCGACGAGGCCGCCCCGACGGCCGCCGAACTGCGCCGGCGCGCGCTGTGGAGCAACTGGCGGGGCATCGCCGACCTGGGTCCGCTGGGCGGGTACGGCACGCTGTACGGCAGCGTCGCGGCGGTCCCGGGGCGGGAGTACTCCGCCTATGCGACCGTCCCGGGAGCGGCGCACCCGCACCGCGTCCTGGTGCAGGTGCCCGATGCATTCGACGCCGGCAGGCGCTGCATCGTGGTGACCGCGTCGTCCGGGTCGCGCGGCATCTACGGCTCGATCGCCGTGGCCGGTGCGTGGGGCCTGCCGCGCGGCTGCGCCGTGGCCTATACAGACAAGGGCGCGGGCAGCGACTACTTCGACCTCGACGCCGGGCTCGGCTCCGGCGCCGACGGGCGGATCGCCGCGCCCGGCGCCGCCGACCTCGCCTTCGCGCCGGCCGCGCCCGCCGGCGCCACCGGCGTCGCCTTCAAGCACGCGCACTCCGGGGACAATCCGGAAGCGGACTGGGGCCGCCACGTGCAGCAGGCCGCCGCGTTCGCCCTGCAGGCCCTCGGCGAGGCGCGGCCGGCGGAGGCGCCGTTCACCTTCGACAACACGCGCGTGATCGCGGTCGGCATTTCCAACGGCGGAGGCGCCGTGCTGCGCGCGGCCGAGCTCGAGGGCGACTGGCTGGATGCCGTGGTTGCCGGGGAGCCCAGCGTCAACGTCGACGGACACGGCGGGCGCGCGCTCTATGACTACACCACCGAGGCCGCGCTGCTGATGCCCTGCGCGCTGCTGGCCGTGGACGGCGTGCCGCAGCCGCCGCTCCTGGACCAGGTGCGGCCGCTCTACGAGGCCCGCTGCGCCTCGCTCGCGGCCGAAGGCGTGCTGGAGGCCACGGACACCGCCGGCCGCGCCCGCGAGGCACGGGACCGGCTGCTGGCCTCCGGCTGGACCGGACCGGCGCTGCGCGCGGGCGCGCTGTCGACCGGCTTCGACCTCTGGCGCGCGGTGGCCGCGACCTATGCCAGCGCCTACGGCCGCTACGGCGTCGGCGGGTCGCCCTGCGGGCTGTCCTACGCCGCCCAGGGTCCCGACCTGGCGCCGCGGCCGGCGACCGCCGCGGAACGCGCCGCCTGGTGGTCCGACGCCAGCGGCATCCCGCCGGGCGCGGGCGTCGGGCTCGTCGACCCCGGGATCGCGCCTCCGGACCTCACGCTGAAGGGGCTGCAGTGCCTGCGCGGCCTCTGGACCGGCGAGGGCGCCGACGCCCGGCGCGTGCGGGACGGCGTCGCGGCGACGCGCGTCGCCGCGCCCCGCGCCGGCCTGCCGGTGGTGCTGGTCCACGGCCTCGACGACGGCCTCATCCCGCCGGCGTTCACCAGCGCTCCCTACGTCGCCCAGGCGAGGGCCGCCGGGCGCGACGTGCGCTACTGGCAGCTGCGGAACGTGCAGCATTTCGACGGCTTCCTGCCGCTGCCGGACTACGGTGCGCGCTACCTGCCGCTGCTGCCCTACCTGTACGAGGCGCTGGACCGCGTCGACGCGCACCTGGACGGAGCCCCGCTGCCCGCGGACGCGGTGATCGACGCAAGGCCGCGCGGGGCCGGCGTGCTCGAGGCGGGCCACCTGGCGATTCCCCGCTGACCGCGGCCGGCGGGCCCCGCGCCCGCCGGCAGGGCGGCGCCGCCTGGAGCGGGCGGCGCGCGCCATCCACGCCGTGGCGCCCTCCGATTTGGCATGCTGGCGTCCTTTCCGCAGACCGGAGCGGCGATGACCCGCCAGCGACATTTCTCGATGATCCGCGACTTCCAGCTCGCGGACTGGTTCACCCTCGCCAACGCCTTCTGCGGCACGGGGGCGATCTTCGCGGCGATGCGCTACCTGCAGGAGGGGGCCGGCGCCAACGGCGTCCGCGACCTGATGCTTGGCATGGCCCTGGTCCCGCTCGCATTCGTGTTCGATGCGCTCGACGGACGCATCGCGCGCTGGCGCAAGGTCGCCTCCACCCTGGGGCGCGAACTGGATTCGCTGGCCGACGTCATCTCCTTCGGCGTGGCGCCGGCCGCGCTGGGCTACGCCTGCGGGCTGCAGGGCGGCTGGGACTGGGTGGTGCTGAGCTACTTCGTCGGCTGCGGCGTCAGCCGGCTGGCGCGCTACAACGTCACCGCCGAGACCCTTGCCGGGGGCGGCGACAAGGTGAAGTACTTCGAGGGCACTCCGATCCCGAGCAGCGTGGCCATCGTCCTCCTGCTCGCCGTGGCCGCCTGGCAGGGCGCGACCGGGGACGCCATCTGGCTCGGCGAGTGGCAGCTGGGGCCGTGGCAGCTGCATCCGCTGGTGCTGGTGTATGCGCTCTCGGGCTCCCTGATGATCAGCAAGACGATCCGCATCCCCAAGCCCTGATCGCGCCGCGCGCGGCATTGCTATGATCGGGCGACTTGACGGAGGCGCGTGATGGCGGGCAATCCACGGGACGATTTCGAATCCTTGGCTCGACGCTACTGGGCCGCATGGGGCGATGCGCTCCGCAGCGCGGTCCCCGCCGCCGGCGCGGTCCCGGGCATGGGCGGGCCGCAGCACGTCCCGCCCCTGGGGGCGGGGGCCTGGCAGGACGCGATCGACTGGTGGTCGCGGATGGCGCACGGCGGGCGCGCCGAGGCCAATGACACGCTCGCGCACTTCAACCGCCAGGCGCGCGACTGGTACGCGCGGATGCAGGAAGTCGCCGCCCGCTTCGCCGGCCAGGAATCGACCGCGGTGGACGTGGCCCGGGCCTGGAAGGAGGCGCTGGGCGCCAGCGGCGAGAACCCGTTCCCGGAGATGCTCCGCACCCTGCGCGGCCACGGCCTGCAGGGCCTGGAGCAGTGGGTGCAGGATGCATCGCCCTGGCTGGACGCGATGCGCGACGAGGGCCTGTCCTGGCTCCGGCTCCCGGCCTTCGGCGCCGGGCGCGAGCACCAGGAGCGGATGCAGGCACTGGCCGTCCACCTGGCCGAATACCGCCAGGCCTCGGATGCCTACGCGGCCCTGATGCTGAAGGCGCAGCAGGAGGCGTTCAACCTCTTCGAGGCCGGGCTGGTCGAGCACGAGGGGCCGGGGCGCCGGATCGAGTCGGGACGCGCGCTCTTCGACCTGTGGATCGACGCCGCCGAGGAGGCCTACGCGGCCGTCGCGCTGTCGCCCGAGTTCCGCGAGGTCTATGGTCGCCTGGTCAACGCCCAGATGCGCGTGCGCGGTGGCGTGCAGCGCATGGTCGAGGATGCCTGCGCCCAGCTGGGCATGCCCACGCGCAGCGAGCTCGACGGCGCGCATCGCAAGATCGCGCAGCTCGAGCGCGAGATGCGCCGGATGCGCGATGCCGCCTCGCGCGGCCGGGAGCCGACCGGCGCGGCCGGGCAGGAGCACGGGGCCGATGGGGGCGGGGACGGCGGAGAAGGCGCCGGCGTCCTTGCCTGGCGCGTGAGGGCCGATCCTCCGGCGAAGAAGGCGGCGGCTCCGGGGAAGGCGACGAAGAAGGCCGTGAAGAAGGCCGCCTCGAAGAAGGGCGCCTCGAAGAAGGCCGCGAAGAAGGCCGCGAAGAAGGCGACCGCCGCGAAGGCGGCGGGCACGGCGGAGACGTCCGTTGGCAGGAGGAAGCGCTGACATGCAGGGTCCCCTCGACATCACGCCCGCCGGACTGGCGGAGGAAGCGATCCGCCTGCAGCGGAAGCTCGCGGCGGGGCTGCAGGTGCTGCGCGAGGTCGATGACGTCGACTTCGGCGCCACCCGGCGCGAAGAGGTCTGGCGCGATGGCAAGGTGGTCCTCTACCGATTCATCGGCGAGCGCGCGCCCACCAGCCGGGTGCCGATCCTCATCGCCTACGCGCTCGTCAACCGGCCGTACATGGTGGACCTGCAGGACAACAAGTCGCTGGTGCGCCAGCTGCTCGCGCGCGGCGAGGACGTCTACATCATCGACTGGGGCTATCCCGACCGCTCCGACCGCTTCCTCGACCTCGAGGACTACATCGAGCGCTTCATCGGCGGGGCGGTGGACCACCTGCGCCGGAGCCACGGCCTGGATGCGATCAACCT
>JAAZHF010000218.1 GCA_012510865.1 Gammaproteobacteria bacterium | reverse complement strand
CCAGGATGGTGCTGCGCTCGTCCGGCAGCGACCTGCTGGGCGACGCCAAGGGCCCGGTCCTGCTGTTCGCGCCGCTTGCCCTGCTGCTGGTCCTGCGGGCGATGAAGCAGCGTTCGCGGCTGCTCGAGCTGTGCGTCCTCTCGGTTGCAGGCTATGCGCTGATCGGCACGCTGGCCTTCGGCACGCGCCTGTCGCCCCACCACTTCACGCTCGTGGTGCCGCTGCTGTACCTCGGCATCGCGGCCGGGCTGTCGGCGGCGGCGCCCGGCATCCGGGCCGCGGCGGCGCCGGCGCGGCTCGCGAGCCGCGCCGCGATCCTCGTGCTGACCGCCCTCCTGGTGGTGGACGCGCTCGGCGCGCAGCGGGTCTTCAGCGACCGCCTCCGCCGGACCGGCGGCGTGGCCTACTTCAGCGAGACGGTGACCACGTACGCCGAGCAGGCGCTGGCCGATCGCCGCCCCACGGCCTACCACCTGCCCACCTGGGGCCTGATGATGCCCTTCGTCTACCTCACGGGCGGACGCGAGGACGTGCGCGGAAGGGAGCCGCAGGCGGACCGGGTGCTGGCGCTCGCCTGCAGCGGGACGTCCACCGAGATCGCCTACATCCCCGTCGAGGGCGCCTCCGGTTACGCCGGCCGCATCGGCGCCGAGACCGGGCTGCCGGTGTCGCAGTCCGTCCTCGCGACGCGCGACGGCCGCCCGACCATCGCGGTGGTGCGGATCGAGGCGGTGGCGGACCCGGACGGCACGCCGGCCTGCGCTCGCCACCGCGCCATCGCCCACGAGACCCGGGTGCGCGACCCGGGGATGCGCATCCGGCTCGAACCGGCGCACGCGGACTGCGACGGGTCGCCGCGCGTGGCGCGCCTGGCGTGGGATGTTTCCAGCTCGTCGCCGGGCGCGGTGTCGGTCTGGGTCGGCGACGGCGTGGACTGGAAGCTCTGGACGAGGGCCGGGGCTTCCGGCGAAGCCAGCACCGGGCCCTGGGCGAATGCGGGCCTGCGCTTCCAGGTACGGGACGCCGATGGCAGCGAGGTTCTGGCGACCGCTAGAATGGGCGGCAAGCCCTGTCCCTGAGCGCGGGATGCCGCCGCCGGGGATCGCATGGAGTCCGAGAAGACGTGCGCCCCGACCCAAGCCGCCCGCGCGCGCAACCCCCCGCCCCGTGGCATTGATCGCGCGCTGGCGCAGCCGGCTCGCGCATCCCACCCTGGGACAGGGCCTGCGCATGGTCGGGCTCAGCGGGATCAGCTTCGTCCTCGGCTTCGCGCTGACCTGGCTGCTCGTCGAGCTGGGCGGGCTGCCGCCCGAGGCGGCCTATGCCATCGCGGTCGCCACCTGCACGGTCGTCAACTTCTTCGGCTTCCGCCACTGGGTGTTCCGCACCGCACACCTGCCGGCGTGGCCGGAGGCCCGGCGCTTCTTCCCTTCCTTCCTCGGCTTCCGCGTCGTCGAGGTCGGCCTGTTCCACCTCGTCTACAAGGCGATCGGCGAATACCAGTCCAGCTACGTCGTTACCCAGGCACTGGCCGCGCTGATGAAGTTCGCGGTCGCGAAGTGGCTGGTGTTCAAGCGGACCGGCCACGGCCCGCGGACCTGAGGGCGCGCACCGGCCGGCCACGGGCCCGCTGCCGCGCCGCCCGGCGGAGGGGAGCACCCGCCCGGGTGCTCCCTCCCCGGATCAGGGCTTGATCTGCCAGGACAGGGCCGTCGACGGCAGGACCCACTGCGAGCCGCGGTTGGCGGCGAGCCAGACGGTGTTCGCGCCGCTGCCCGAATGGCGCCAGACGATGTCCGCGCGCCCGTCGCCGTTGTAGTCGCCGGTGGCGGCGACCACCCAGGCGGTGTCGTCCACCGTGGCCACGACCTGTCCGGTCGACTTGTTGCCGCTGCGCCAGATCACGTTCTGGCCGTCGGTCGACTTGCGCCACAGGAGGTCCGCGCGACCATCGCCGTCGAAGTCGTCGACGCCGACGATGCGCCAGGCCTGGTTCGGCTCCCTTGCCACCGCGGTCTGGGTGGAGCGCTGCGCGCTACGCCAGATCGTGTTCTGGCCGTTGCTGCTGTTGCGCCACACGATGTCGTCGCGGCCGTCGCCGTCGGTATCGCCCACGCCCACCACGCGCCAGGCGAGGTCGGAGACGTGGTGGACGACGATCGGCGTGTTCCTGTTCGCCGCCCCCCAGATCGAGTTCATGCCGTTGGCGGAGTTCCGCCAGAGGATGTCGGCCATCCCGTCGCCGTCGAAGTCACCCGTGCCCACCACCTGCCAGGCGGTCCCGGGCACGGTCGCCAGCGTGATCGTCGCCAGCCTGCTGCCGGCCGGCCATACCACGTTCTGGCCGTTGGCCTCGTTGCGCCACAGGAGGTCGGCGCGGCCGTCCCCGGTGAAGTCGTCGACGCCCACCAGCTTCCAGGACAGGTTCGCCACGGCGTCGGTGAGCTGCGGCGTGGAGCGGTTGGCCGAGAGCCAGATGGTGTTCTGTCCGTTCCCGGCGTGGCGCCACACGAGGTCGCTGATCCCGTCGCCGTTGACGTCGCTGCGCGCCGCGCCCCCGAACACGCTGGCGCGGAAGGAGGCGATCACGGGGCCGGTCTGGCGCAGGCTGCGCGCATTGTCGGCCTGGTCGGCGATGCCGCAGGCGCGGCCGCCACAGAAGGTCGACTGCGGGTTCGAGAAGATCCGGTACGCGGTCTGGCCGGCGTCGCCGTAGGCCATCACGGTGTAGAAGTTGCCGTTGCCGGACGTGGTCTTGTAGCCGAAGGAGTAGGGATAGCGCCCGTACTGCAGCATGCCCTGTTCGTCCCGGGCGTTGGCGTCGTCGTGCTGCGAGCCCATGTTGTGGCCGATCTCGTGGACCAGGGTCTCGTCGCGGCAGAAGTGGCCGTTGTCGGGCGCGCCCATGCCGTTGGAGTCGCTGATCGCCGAATAGCCGAAGGCCTTGTGGCCTTCGACGATCGGCTGCTGGTCGCCGCCCAGCAGCCAGGCGATCCCGCAGCCGTCGTGCTCGGGGTCGCGGAAGCGTCGCACCAGGACCACCAGGTCGGCGCCATGGGTCTCGCGCGCGGCGCGCAGCGGCTGCAGCGAAGCGGGCACCGTGACCGGGGACGACCCGTTGCTGCCGGTCACCTGGTAGAGCGCGTTCTGGTTGGTGCCGGTATCCGGGTAGTTGACCTGCAT
>JAAZHF010000217.1 GCA_012510865.1 Gammaproteobacteria bacterium | reverse complement strand
CTTCTACTCCGTTCGAGGTCAATCGCCAATGCTGCACTGCGACACACCTGGGGCCTCATCCTTTGGTCGCAGGCCGGCGGAGCGGGCCCGCCCGCGCGTGCAGCGCGGCCGCGAGCGCGAGCTGCAGCGGAAGCACCAGCGCCACCCAGTGCCCGTTGCGCTGGGACTGCTGCGGCATCCACAGCAGGAAGGGCGCGAGCAGCGCCATCGCCGCCACCAGCGGCAGCAGCAGGCCGAACACCCGGCCGCCGTCCCGGCCCCGGGCGATGCGCCAGGCGCCCGGCAGCAGCAGCAGGCAGAGCGGGTTGAACAGCAGCAGGTTGTGGTTGGCCCAGCCGAAGCGGTGGGCCGTGCCGAACCAGATGTAGAGCATCAGCGCGCCCAGCGCCGCGGACAGGAACCAGGCCGGGAGCGCCGCCGCGGCCAGCGCGCGCGGCCGCGACCGCTGCGACCATGCCAGCGCCGCCAGGGCCAGTCCCGCGACCAGCCAGGGCCACCAGGCGACGCGCCGTGGCTCGGGCTCCGGCGCCAGCCGGTGGGGCAGCAGCACCTCCTCGGACCGGACCAGCGGGCGGCCGTCGGCGAGCCGGATGTCGCGCAGCGACGCGGCCAGCCGCATCGGCACGAAGGCGTCTTCCCAGAGCGCGTTCGGCCGGTCCGACGCTGGCCCCAACCCGAGGTCGAAGCCCAGCGCCATCAGGGGATCGGGCCGGGCCAGGCGCACGGCCTCGCTGCGGAAGGTGTTGCCCTGCGACCGTCCCTGCATGTGCCGCGCCAGGACGCCCCCGAGGGCCGCGTCCAGCGCATCGCGCACCCGGGTCGAGCAGTTGTCGAGGAAGTAGGCGTAGTCGTAGGCCGCGTTTTCCGGGCGCGCGTTGGCCGCCAGGCTCTCGGCCAGGCCGACGGCCGCCTCCGGGTCGAGGTCCAGCCACTGGATCGAGACGCCGCGGCCGACGCTGCGGTAGTAGGCCAGGTCCTGGGCCAGCGGCAGCACCGCCAGCCGGTAGCGCATGGCTCCCTGCACGAAGCGCAGGTGGAAGCCGGGCTCGTCCGGATCGAAGAATCCGAAGTTGTAGGACAGCGGCGGGCCGGACGCAGGGTCGTCGACGATGATCGCGTTGTGGCCGAAGCGCTCGAAGAAGATCTCGCCGGGCTGCATCGTCGCCACGCCGATCCGCGGCGCCGCCGCGGCCGGCGCCGACAAGGCGCAGAGGGCCGCGAGGGCGAGCAGGACGAGGGCCGCGGCGCGCAGGGCGCGCGCCGGCGCCCGGGCCTCAGTCGCCATGGATCGACAGGTGCAGGGCGTGCAGCCGGCGCGCGTCGGCGCTGGCGACCCGGAAGCTGAAGCGGCCCAGGGTGAGCTCCTCGCCGGCCTCGGGCAGGTGCCCGATGGCCGCGGTCACCAGGCCGCCGATGGTGTCGTACTCGTCGTCGTCGAAGTCGGCGCCGAAGCGCTCGTTGAAATCGTCGATCGGGGTCAGCGCGTCGACCACGAAGTGGCCGTCGGCCTGGGCGGCGATCAGCGCCTCCGGGTCGTCGGCATCGTCGTGCTCGTCGTCGATCTCGCCGACGATCTCCTCGAGCACGTCCTCGATCGTGATCACCCCGGCCACGCCGCCGTATTCGTCGATCACGATCGCCATGTGGTTGCGCGACTGGCGGAACTCCCGCAGCAGCACGTTGAGCTTCTTCGATTCCGGGATCAGCACGGCGGGCCGGAGCAGCTCGCGGATGGTGCCCGGGCCGTTGTCGGCGACCACGCCGCGCAGCAGGTCCTTGGCCAGCAGGATGCCCAGGATCTCGTCCTTGTCCTCGCCGTGGACCGGGAAGCGCGAGTGGCCGGACTCGACCACCTGCTTCATGAGGTCGAGGAACCTGGCGCCGACCGGAAGGGAGACCATCTGAGAGCGCGGGACCATCACGTCGCCCACGGTCATGTCGGAGACGGCGATCGCGCCTTCCATCATCCGCAGGGTGTCGGCCTCGATCAGGCCGTCGGCCTGGGCATCACGCAGGAGCTCGACGAGGTCGTCGCGCGAGCTGGGGTCGCCGGAGATGGCCGAGCTCAGGCGCTCCAGCCAGCTCCGCCGGCGTTCATGGTGGTCCGGCGCCGGGCCGGTACTGCTGCCGCTGCTACTGTCGTCCTCGGACATCTCGCTCGTATCGTCGCCCCGGGGGGAGGGGCGGCTACTGGAGTTTACCGCGTCCGTTCAGCCGGCGTGGTAGGGGTCGCCGATCCCCAGCCCGGCCAGGATCTCCCGCTCCAGCTGCTCCATGGCCTCCGCCTCGACGTCGGCGCCGTGGTCCCAGCCGAGCAGGTGCAGCGTCCCGTGCACGGTGAGGTGGGCGTAGTGGGCGGCCAGCGGCTTGCCCTGCTCGCGGGCCTCGCGCGCGACCACCGGGGCGCAGAGCACCAGGTCGCCGAGCAGCGGCAGGCGCACGCCCTCGGGCAGGCCTTCCGGGAGGTCGGCCGGGAAGCTCAGCACGTTGGTCGCATAGTCCCGGCCACGGTAGTGGCGGTTCAGCGCCCGGCCCTCGCGGGCGTCCACCAGGCGGATGGCCAGGTCGGCCTCGCGGATGCGGCCGGCCAGCGCGGCCGCCACCCATTTGCGGAAGCTCACGGCGGCAGGCAGCCCGGCGCGGGGCAGGGCATAGCCGACCGAGACATCGAGGCGGACCGGGCCCTGGGTCATGGCCGGAGTCTACGCCGGGCCCGTCGAGGCGTCATTCGCGTCGCGGCGGTCGTAGGCGTTGACGATCCTGGCGACCAGGGGATGGCGGACCACGTCGCGCGATTCGAAGAAGGTGAAGCTCACGCCCTCGACCTCGCGCAGCACGTCGAGCGCGTCGCGCAGGCCCGACTTCACCTGCCTGGGGAGGTCGACCTGGGTGAGGTCGCCGGTGACCACCGCCGTGCTGCCGAAGCCGAGCCGGGTCAGGAACATCTTCATCTGCTCGATGGTGGTGTTCTGGGCCTCGTCGAGGATCACGTAGGCATCGTTGAGGGTGCGCCAGCGCATGTAGGCCAGGGGCGCGATCTCGATGACGTTCTTCTCGAGCAGCTTGAGCACTTTCTCCACGCCGAGCATCTCGTACAGGGCGTCGTACAACGGCCGCAGGTAGGGGTCGACCTTCTGCGACAGGTCGCCGGGCAGGAAACCGAGCTTCTCCCCGGCCTCGACCGCGGGCCGGACCAGCACCAGGCGCTGCACCCGCGCCGCGTTGAGGGCCTCGACCGCGCTGGCGACCGCCAGGAAGGTCTTGCCGGTGCCGGCCGGACCGACGCCGAAGTTGATGTCGTGGGTGGCGATCGCGTGCAGGTACTTCTGCTGGTTCGGGCCGCGTCCGCGGATGGTGCCGCGCTTGACCCGGATCGCGACCTCCTGCGGGACGTAGTCCGCGCCGGCGCGATGCGCCTGGGTGGCATGCCGGGTCGCCTCCTGGTCCTCGCGCGCGGCGCGGCAGGCGTTGATGCGGAGGTTGATGGCGTGCCCGTCGAAGGTCTCGTCCCCGGCCTCGTGGTAGAGCTCGCGGAGCAGGCGCTCGGCGTCGTCGACGCGGCCGGCGTGGCCGCCGGTGACGCGGAAGACGTTGCCGCGGTTGCCGATCTCCACGCCAAGCGCGAGCTCGATCTGGCGCAGGTGGGCGTCGAGCGGGCCGCTGAGGTTGGCGAGCCGCGCCGTGTCGGCCGGTTCGAGCGTGAAGTCGCGCTGGTGGGATCTTGGCATAGGCGGGGAAGGGTAGCGCCTCGGGGGTTGGCGCGCCGTGGAAGCGGGATCAGCGCGGCGGGCGGTCCGCGCCGAGGAGGCTGCGCAGCACGAGGATGCTGCCAAGAAGGGCCAGCAGCAGCGAGCCGCCCAGCCAGGTCCAGCCGACGGGGTCGGCGGTGGCGCCGTCGCGCACCAGGTACAGCCAGGCGCGCGCGAGTCCCAGCACCGCCAGTCCACACAGCCAGAGCCCGAGCGGGTCCGCGCCGCGCCGCCGCGCCGGGGGCCGCCGGTCGGTCGTGGCCACGGCCGTCCTCCTCAGGCCGCCGGGGCCGGCCCGGGCGCCACGACCCGGCCGCGCAGGGAATTGCTGAGCGCGGCGGTGATCAGAACGTCGACCATCTGCCCCACCAGCCGCGGATGGCCGGCGAAGTTCACCGAGCGCATGTTCTCGGTCTTGCCCGTGAGCTCGTCGGGATCCCTGCGCGAGGGCCCGGTGACCAGGACCTTCTGCACGCTGCCCACCATGGCCCGCGAAATGCCCGCCGCGTGCTCGTTGATGCGCGCCTGCAGCCGCGCCAGCCGGGCGTGCTTCTCCTCGCTGGACACGTTGTCCTCGAGGTCGGCGGCCGGCGTGCCGGGGCGGCGCGAGTAGATGAAGGAGAAGCTCTGGTCGAAGCCCACGTCCTCGATCAGCTTCATGGTCTTCTCGAAGTCCGCCCCGGTCTCGCCGGGGAAGCCGACGATGAAGTCCGAGCTGATCGAGATGCCGGGGCGCACCGCCCGCAGCTTCCTGATCTTCTGCTTGAACTCGAGGGCCGTGTAGCCGCGCTTCATCGCCGCGAGGATGCGGTCGCTGCCCGACTGCACCGGCAGGTGCAGGTAGTTGGCCAGCTGCGGCACGTCGCGGTAGGCCTCGACCAGCGAATCGGAGAACTCCAGCGGATGCGAGGTGGTGAAGCGGATGCGCTCGATGCCGTCGATCGCGGCGATGGCGCGGATGAGCAAGCCCAGGTCGGCGTATTCCGGCTCGCCCGCGGGATTGCCGCCGTCGCCGGCGGGCGCCATGGGGCCGCGATAGGCATTGACGTTCTGGCCCAGCAGGTTGACCTCGCGCACGCCCTGCGCGGCCAGCTGGAGGACTTCGACCAGCACGTCCTCGAACGGCCGGCTGACCTCCTCGCCGCGCGTGTACGGGACCACGCAGAACGAACAGTACTTGCTGCATCCCTCCATGATCGAGACGAACGCGCTCGGGCCTTCCGCCCGCGGTTCGGGCAGGCGGTCGAACTTCTCGATCTCCGGGAAGCTGATGTCGACCTGGGGCAGGCCGGTTTCGCGGCGGCCGCGCAGCAGCTCCGGCAGGCGGTGCAGGGTCTGCGGACCGAAGACCAGGT
>JAAZHF010000216.1 GCA_012510865.1 Gammaproteobacteria bacterium | reverse complement strand
GTCGGGGCGCTTGCGGTGGTGCGATAGAGCTTCATCTTGGGGTGTACCTCTTGTTGGTCTTGTAGGCGGAATAGATGGCGGCCGCCCCGGTGAGCAGGCTGCCGACGACGCGGATCACTGTGAACAGAAAGCGCTAATCCAAGAGGAAACTTCCTTGATTGGGAGGGCGGTCGAAGCCGGGGTCCCCTGTTCCCACTCCGTTGGGCTGCGCTGGATGACGGCGGTGCGGTTGGGCAGACCCACGACCCCGACGACGTTGCGCGCGCTGGGTGCGCAATTGTCGTAGCGGCGCGTCATCCAGCGCAGCTGCAGCGAGCTGTAATCGCCGACCAAGACCCCGTCCCGTGGCATAGCGGTGAGCGCTTTGTACTCGACCCAGAGGTCACCGAGCGGGCCGTCGTAGTAGCGGTCCGGCGTGCCGTTGAACGACCGCGAGCCGAACGTCATCGACTGGTGGTGGATGGTCTTCGGGATGTGCTTGTTGACGGCGTCGATCAGCCGCCCCTCGGGGCCTCGGCGGGCCACTACCATATCCCCGCGTGGCGGTCCCCGCTTCGGCGCTCCGCCGCGTCCTCGGCTTGGTCGGTCGCCTCCTGCGCCAGCTTGGCCTGGTACAGGTCGAATGCCTTCTCGTAGATGTCGTCGGCAAGCGCGATCTTCGCCTGCTCGAAGAACTCCTCCGGGATATCGAGGTCTTCGGGTGGGGTGGTCTTCCATTCGTCGTAGGGGGTGGCCATGGGTCCTCCTGAATGAAAGCGGCCCCGCCCGGATGAGGGACGGGGCCGCTGTGTGGCCGTCTCTCCGGCCTGTCACCGCCTGCCCAGTACTGCATCTGCGGTTCTAGCTGATAAACGCTGGGCTCGCCGGGCGGATCCAGCAGGAATCTCCGCTCCATCCTCTTCCGGCGCCGCGAACGACCGTTGCCGGGCCTGCGAGGAAATTCGGAGCCGCTTACGGCGGCAAGTCGGTCGATGATTTCCCGCGTGGGCCGAGGAACCCATCGCGCTGGCCATCGACAGCCAGGATCAGTTGAGGGCCTTGATCTTGGCCTCCTCGACCTTGAGCAGCTTCTCCTCGGCCTTGGTGACCGCGCCCTGGGCCTTCGCCACCGCCTTCTCGGCCGCGACGACGGCCTTGTCGGCCGCCTTCGCATCGACCGTCACGTTGCGCAGGGCCCCCTTGAGCTGGCGGACGTCGTCCTTGAGCGTGGCGTCCTTCGGCGCCTTCTCGAGCTTTGCTTCGGCCTGCTTCAGGTTCCGCGCGGCCACGGTCAGCGGGCGGTTGAAGGCCGAACGCGCCTTCTGCGCCTGCTTCAGCGCGTCCTTTGCGGTCTTCAGCTCGGCCTTCGCCGCCTTGATGCCGCCCTGGGCCTCGCGTTTGGCGTCGGCGTACAGCACGCCGCCGCGCAGCTTGATCTGCGGGCGGCCGCGCGCGGCCTTGGGCTTGGCGGCGAAGCCGCCGGTGGTGTCGGCCGAGGTGCTGCGGGTCGGGGTGACGCTGGTGATGGCGCTCGCGGCGCTGTTGTCGGACATCTCTTGTCTCCGGGGTGGGTTAGCGACGTGCGCCTGCTGCGCGACGTGCGGGGGCCGCACGGCGTGCGGGCCTGGCGGCCTCGGCGGCCGTGAAGTCAGGACGGCGGTACAGCATGTCCTGGCACTCGGCACGGCGCGCGACATGCGCGGCGTAGTCCGGGTTCGGGAGCGGGTCGATGAAGCTGACCATCGCGTAGGTGCCGACGTTCTTCGCGGTGACCGTGAAGATCGCCTTGATCGGCGGGCCGAGCGCGCGGGCCACGTGCGACACCGCGCCGTCGAAGAACTTGATGTTCGACGGGGACAGGTCGAGCGTGTAGATCGGCGCGTCGGGCGCGTTGTGGGCGTCGGGGTCGTTCGGGTCGACCAGCAGCACCGCGAGCAGCCGGCGGTTCTGGCAGGCCTTGCCCTTGCCGTTGTTACCCGAGCCGAACTGGTTCAGCGGGCAGCTGCGGCAGTCGCTGTGCTGCTTCGCCGGCGAGTCGTCCTCGGGGACCATCTCGTTGATGACCTTGCCCATCGCGTAGCAGTCCGGCGGCGCCGGGCTCTGCGGGTTGTAGGGCACCGAGTAGAACGCGTTACGCGAGACGAAGTCGACGATCACGACCTGGATCTCGTTGCCCAGGTTCATGCCGTCGGGGAGGATGAAGTCCCCGCTGGCCTCGATCTTGATCTTGTTGCCGGACGCCTGGCCGATCTGGTCCTTGAGCGCGGCGACTTCGTTGGCGAGCTCCTGGTCGAGGAGCGCGATGGAGGTGTTGCCGGGGGCTGCCTTGATGACGGCAGTGGTCTTCTTGGTGGCGCGTGCCATGAGCGTTGCCCTGTGTTCCGAGTGATGAGTGCGTCGTAGCGTCGAGCCCTGCTCTACGCCGACTTGACGTTGAGCTTGGGCTGCATGAACTCGGAGAGGCCCGGGATCGGCTTGTTGCCGAGGGACTCCTTCAGTTCACGGTAGGCTGCGACAGAGATCCGTCTCTGGAACAGGTGGAGGGCATCTTTGCGCTTGGCGAACTTCGAGAACTCCTCGAAGTCCTGGACCCCGATCCGGAGCTCCTCGCCGAGCTTGGCTTCCGAGCTCTTGCCCTTGATCAGGCTGAGGCCGGCGTCCTGCATGGCGAGCATGAGTTCCTGCTCGAGCACCTTGATCTCGTCCTTCAGCGGTTCGCACTTGGCGGCCGCCGCGGCCTCGATCTCCTTCGTCTTCCGCTGCAGCTCCGCGATGCGGTCTGCGGTTTCGGAGAAGTTGTAGCTCATTTTCCCGCTCCTTTATCGGAAGTCAACGCTTCTGCGTCAACTTGATTAAATTGGTTTTTATTACGAGACGACTTGCCTTCGACGGCCGAAAACCCTCTGTTTTCAAGGGTTTACCGGCCTTCGCGTCCTCGTACCCGAGTCGATAAACCTCCTCGCTGACGCGCTCGATCAGGTCGTAGAGAAACTCGAGTTCTCTCGGCGTCATTTGCGCGGATTCTCGGCGGTACTGACCTCGATGCAGCGGATGAACTCGGGTTTCGCGTACGCTCCGCTCGACGAGCCGAACGCCCTGCGCCACGCCCCTATTGCCGTCTCCTCGTCATCGAACACGCCAGTGCGCCAGACCTGCTCGGCGGGCACCAGGTCGGGGAACCGCCCTACGACGAGCACGGCCTTGTCCACCGGCTCGGTGTAGTCCTGGTCGGCGGCGTCGAAGATTTTCTTGATGAGGTCGGCGGGGTCGGCGAGCTCGTCCTTGGAAAGGGCGATCGCCGCCTGGCGCCCGAACTCCTCCGCGACCTCGTATTCGTAGACGAAGGGGTGCCCACCGCCCCTGTAGCGCCGTTCGAGCTCGGCGTCCAGGGCGTCGGCGAGCGCAACGACGGCGCCCACGAAGTGGATCTCGCCTTCGAAGGCGTCGACGTTCTTGCTGACGTCGTGGTCGTTCAGAGCTTCACGGACGCCGTAACCGATGTAGGCCAGGGTCATCGGGTTAGCCATCGTCTTCGTCCTCCAGGTAGTCGTCGTCGTCGAACGTGTCCCGGTACTCGCGCACCAGCTCCGTGTCGGTGTAGTTCCAGTAACCCTTGAACCCCGTCTTGGCGATGTCGTAGACGTAGGTCTTGGATGCGACCACCGAGTCGATGAAGTCCTCGATCAGGCGATCCAGCACACGCCCGCGCTGGGCGTCGGTGAGATCGAACTGCTCCTCTTCGACGCGGAACCGGTACTGGCACGGCGTGCAGTAGTGCTCCTGCCACTTGCCGTCGTCGTCTTCCATGGTGATCGTCGTGCGCTTGCCGCACTTCGGGCACTCGTGCGGCTGGTCGTGCATGAAGTAGACGTCGAGGTCAGCCACTGCGCGCCTCCAGGAACAGGAGTACGTCGGCCAGCGAGAAGAAGTCGGCGACCCAGAACCACTGTCCCGGCTCGACCCAGAGGTACACACCGTAGAACTCGTGTCTCTCGTCAGGCTGCGGCACTTCGATTGAGCCGCCGCGATCGACGCGCGGGCCGAAGGAGTACCAGAGGCCTCCAATCTGCTTGATCGTGTCGCGTTCATGCGAGCGCGGGACCGTCATGGCGGGTGCGAGGTTCATGCGGTGGCCTCCAGCGGGCGGATGTTCTTGCGCGGCCAGCGGTACACGCCGCTGGTCGTGCCGTCCTCCCGGACGATGCGCCCGGTGACGTAG
>JAAZHF010000215.1 GCA_012510865.1 Gammaproteobacteria bacterium | reverse complement strand
CCGTACGGGCGGGGAGGCCGGCTGCGTGCGCTCGCACCTGCTTCGCGTCGAGCAGGACCTGCAGCGCTGGCGCTTCGCCGAGGCCGGCGAGGAAGCCCGCAAGGCGCTGAAGCTCGACGACAGGAACGGGCTGGCGCACACCCTGCTTGCGCTCGCCCTGGAGGGGCAGGGCGATGCCGCGTCCGCCGGCGCGCACTACGCCCGCGCCGCCGAGCTGGCCCCGGGGTCGGGCGCGGCGCTGAACAACTACGGCGGCTGGCTGTGCCTCAACGGCCGCGCCGGGGAATCGCTGGCCTGGTTCGACCGGGCGCTGGCCGATCCGGACTACGCCACGCCGGCCTCCGCGCTTGCCAATGCCGGCGCCTGCGCGGAACGGGGCGGGCAGCCGGGGCGGGCCGAGCGGGACCTGCGCGCGGCCCTGGAGCTGGATCCGGTGAATCCCGTTGCACTCGAAGCGCTGGCGCGGCATCTTTACGGGCGGGGAGAGTACTTCGAGGCGCGTGCGTTCTCCCAGCGGCGCCTCGATGCGGGCCCGGCAACGGCCCCCGTCCTACTACTTGCGTCACAGATCGAAGAAATGCTCGGCGACAAGGCTGCCGCCGCTCGTTATGTTCAGCGCCTGCGGACGGAATTCCCGCACGCGCAGGCAGTGCTGCCCGGGGACAGCAGTTCACGATGATGCCGCCAGACCAAAACATGACCGACGCCAATCGGGGCTGCGGCGAGCGCCTCCGCATCGCACGCGAGGCCGCCGGCCTTTCCATCGAGGACGTCGCCACCCGGCTGAAGATGCCGGTGCGCGTGGTGCAGTCGCTGGAGGCCGAGGACTGGAGCCGGCTCGGCGCGCCGGTGTTCATCCGCGGCCAGCTCCGCAGCTATGGCCGCCTGCTCGGGCTCGCCACCGACACCGTGCATGCCGCCGCCGGCGTCGAGCCGGTCCGCCCGGTCGAGCTCAAGCCGCGGACCTACGTCCCGCGGATGCGCATCGTCGCCGAGCAGTCCGCGCGTCGCCTGGTCTACGTGGTCATCACCGCCGCGATCGCACTTCCGGTGTGGCTGGCCACCCAGCCGCACCTCGCCCCCGACACCGTCTCCGGCTCGCTCGACGTCCCCGTCGAGCTCCCGGGCGAACCCGCGCCGCGGAGCACGCGGGGGCCCACGCCGCTGGTGGCGTCGATGGCCCCGGTGTCGGCACGGTCCCCGGCGCCCGCCGCCGTCGGAGCCCCCGCGCTGGAACTGCGGGCGCGCGACGACAGCTGGGTCGAACTGGTCGCGCCCGACGGCCGCGTGGTCGAGCAGGGGCTGCTGCGCGCCGGTGAGACCCGCGGCTTCGCCAACGGCGAACTCGGCGCCGTCGTCCTCGGCAACGCCGGCCAGGTGCAGGTGCGCCGGAACGGCGTCGAGCAGGACCTCGCTCCCTACCTGCGGGCGAACATCGCCCGCTTTACGGTATCCTCTGACGGTTCGCTGGCACCCGTCGGCCACTGAGCCCGGCCAGCGGCCGCGGCGGCCCCGAGCGGGCCCAGCGCATGAAACCGGCGGCCCGTTCGCGGGCCGTTCCCTTTCCGGTGTCCGTCCGTCCGGCGACGGTGCGGCGCCCAGCATGATCGGAAGAACATGGCAGTAGACGAGTTGCTCGACGAGCACGAACAGGGCGAACGCGTACGCGAATGGATCCGCCAGAACGCAATCGGGGTCATCGGCGGGATCGCCGTGGCGCTGGTCCTGGTCTACGGATACGGCAAGTGGCAGGACCACCGCCAGGCCCAGCGCTTCGCGACCGGCGAGGCCTACGACGCCGTGGTGGAGACGATCGCCGCCGGCGACCTGGATGCGGCGCGGGCCCAGGCCACGGCCGCGGGGCTCGATGGCGGCGCGTACGGCACCCTGGTCGCGCTCGACCTGGCGGCTGCCGAGGTCGCCGCGGGCGACGCCGCGGCCGCGATCGAAACGCTGCAGGGCATCGGCGAGGTCGATCCGGTGCTGGCGCCCGTGGTCGCGCGCCGCCTGGCGGCGCTGCTGGTCGACGCCGGGCGCCACGACGATGCGCTGGCCGTCCTCGGCGACGCGTCCGATGCCGGCAGCCTGGAGGTCCGCGGCGACGCCGAATTCGCCGCCGGCCGGCCCGACAAGGCGCGCGAGGCCTACGCCGCCGCCCTGGCGGCGCTTGACGAGGCCGCCACCGGGCAGCGCCATATTCTCGGGATCAAGCTCATCGACGCCGGCGGTTCGCCGGCCAGCAACGGGGACCAGGCACCATGACCGCCGCACAGCGCACCCATCCCCGCCGCCTCGGTCGCCACGCCGGCCGGGCGATGCTCGTCCTCGCCTGCGTCGCCCTCGTGGCCGGCTGCAGCACCGTCCGCGGCTGGCTCGGCAAGGAAGAAAAGGTCGACACGGGTCCCGCCAAGCTCGTGGATTTCCAGGCGAGCGCGTCGCCCTCCCGGATCTGGACCGCCAAGGCGGGCAAGGGCGACGGCCATACCGGCGTCGCGCAGGGCCCGATGGTCGTGGACGGGCGCGTGTACGCGGCCGCGATCCGCGGCGGCGTCCGCGCGATCGACCTGCAGACCGGAAACACGCTGTGGCACCACGAGACCGACCTGCGCCTGTCCGGCGGGCCCGGTGCGGGCGACGGCCTCGTGGTCGCCGGCTCGCTCGACGGCGAGGTCGTGGCGCTGGACGCCGACAGCGGCTCCGAACTGTGGACCGCAAAGGTGCCCAACGAAGTGATCGCCCGTCCGGCGGTCGGCCAGGGCCTGGTCGTCGTGCGCTCCAACGACGGCCGCGTGACCGCGTTCGACGCCGCCACCGGCGAGCGTCGCTGGTTCTGGGTCCGCGAGCTGCCGTCGCTGACCGTGCGCGGCAACGCGCCCGTCACCCTGGCACCGGGCCTCGCCTTCGTGGGCACCGACGAGGGCGACCTCGCGGCGCTGTCGCTCACCGACGGGCGCGTGATGTGGGAGCAGCCGGTCGGCGTCCCCGACGGGCGCACCGAACTCGAACGCATGGCGGACGTCGATGGTGCCCCGGTGGTGGACGGCAACGTCGTCATCGCCAGCAGCTACAAGAACAGCACGGTCGCCTTCGAAGGCCCGAGCGGCCGCCCGCTGTGGGCGGCCGAGAGCGGCGGCCCGGGAGGCGTCGGCCTGGCGTCCGACCGTGTCGTGGTGAGCGACGCGGCGG
>JAAZHF010000214.1 GCA_012510865.1 Gammaproteobacteria bacterium | reverse complement strand
GCGGCGACCTCCTGCAGATCGAGTCCACGCTGGTGCCGGGGAAGGGCCAGCTCACGCTCACCGGCCAGCTTGGCGACGTGATGAAGGAGTCGGCTTCCGCGGCGCTGTCGGTGGTGCGCGCGCGCGCGGAGCGGCTGGGCCTGGAGCTCGACTTCCTGCAGAAGCGCGACGTCCACGTCCACGTGCCCGATGGCGCGACGCCGAAGGACGGCCCCAGCGCGGGCATCGCGATGGCCACCTCGCTGGTGTCGACGCTCACGCGCATCCCGGTGCGCGCCGAGGTGGCCATGACCGGAGAGATCACGCTGCGCGGCAAGGTGACCGCGATCGGCGGCTTGAAGGAAAAGCTGCTGGCCGCGCTCCGCGGAGGCATCACCACGGTGATCATCCCGGAAGAGAACCGCAAGGACCTTGCGGACATCCCGAAGAACGTCACCCAGCACCTCAGGATCGTGCCGGTGAAGTGGATCGACGAAGTGCTGGACCTGGCGCTCGAGCGTCCGCTTCCGTCGCTGCCGGCGCCGGTCGCGGTGGGCCAGCCTGCACGCCGGCCGGGCCGGAAGTCGACGCCCCGCGCGGATGTCAAGCACTGACGCCGCGGGCTTTTTGTTGCGTGGCGTCGGGGGCGCTGGTATAAATTCGCGCTCGCAGCGCGGTCCAGGGGCCGCCGGCGATCCCGGAGCCACGGAGGCATGCAGCCCGCAGGCCCGCCACCAATTCGAGCGACCCGCGGGTCGCGCAGGAGCACCGAATACATGAACAAGAACGATCTGGTCCAGGCAGTTGCCGACGAGGCCAACCTGTCCAAGGCCGACGCCGCCCGCGCAGTCGACGCGGTGCTCTCGTCCGTGGGCAAGGCGTTGAAGCAGGGTGACACCGTTGCCCTGGTCGGCTTCGGCACCTTCCAGGTCAAGGAGCGCGCCGCCCGCACCGGCCGCAATCCGCGCACCGGCGAAGAGATCAAGATCGCGGCGTCGAAGAATCCGGTCTTCAAGGCTGGCAAGGCGCTGAAGGATGCAGTAAACTAAGCGGCCCGCATGGGTGCTTAGCTCAGCGGTAGAGCGTCTCCCTTACAAGGAGAGGGTCGGGGGTTCGATCCCCTCAGCACCCACCAGAAGGGTCTGACGTTCGCAACAAGGTTCGACAACGCGGAGTGGTAGTTCAGTTGGTTAGAATGCTGGCCTGTCACGCCGGAGGTCGCGGGTTCGAGTCCCGTCCACTCCGCCAGTCACCCAGGAAGGCGCCCCGCAAGGGCGCCTTCCTTCTTTTGGGCGCCCCGGGGCCGCAGCAGGCGGCCATGCGCTAAACTGCGCGGCTACGTCCAACGCGCGACCCGACATGCTGCAAGCCCTTCGTGAAAAGACCTCCGGCTGGATCGCCGGGGTCATCGTCATCCTGCTGGCGATCCCCTTCGCCTTCTTCGGCATGGAGCAGTACCTGTTCCAGAGCTCGGCGAACTACGCCGCCAAGGTCGAGGCACCGCCGTCGTGGTGGCGCTCGGCGCCGGACATCTGGCCGGTCCGGAAGGCGTTCTGGGTGTCCCGCGACATCCCGCTGGAGGAATTCCGCCGGGAATTCGAGTCGGCGCGACAGCAGGCGCGCGCCATGCAGGGCGAGGCCTTCGACGCCCGCGCCTTCGAGCAGCTCGAGAACAAGCTGCGCGTCCTCGACCAGGTCGTCGATCGCACCGTCTTCTCGCTTGCCGCCGAGAACGCCGGCATCGCGGTCGGGAACGCCCGCGTCGCCGAGGTCGTGGCCGCGATGCCTGAGTTCCAGGTGGATGGCCGCTTCGATCCCCAGCGCTACCAGATGGTGCTGCAGTCGCGCGTGCCGGCGCAGACGCCGCGGCAGCACCAGGAAGAGATCCGCGGCCAGCTGCAGATGCTGCTGCTGCCCAACCGCGTCGCCCGCACCGCGTTCGCCACCCCGGGCCAGGTGGAGCGCCTGATCCAGCTGCTCGGCGAGAAGCGCGACGTCGACCTGGCGCTGGTCCCCGCGCCCGCGCCCGACGCCGGCGCGATCGCGGCCGCCGACATCCAGGCCTGGTACGACTCGCATCGCAGCGAGTACCGCGCGCCCGAGGAGGTGTCGATCGAGTACGTCGAGATCCGCGACGACGCCGTGCAGGATCCGCCCCCGGCCGACGACGCCACGCTGCGGGCGCGCTACGAGCAGGAGAAGGCCCGCTTCGTCGAGCCGTCGCAGCACCTGGTGTCGCACGTCCTCGTGCGGGTGCCCGCCGACGCCGGCGCAGCCGAGCGCGAAGCCGCCCGCGGGCGCGCGGCGGCCATTGCCGCCAAGGCGCGGGCCGAGGGCGCGGATTTCGCGGCGATCGCGCGCGAGGAGTCCGACGACGAGGGCTCGAAGGCCTCCGGCGGTGACCTGGGGTGGCTCGAGGCCGGCATCATGGGCGAGGGCTTCGACAAGGCCGTCGGCGCAGCCGAGGTCGGCGTGCCCTCCGATCCGGTCCTGACCGATTTCGGCTGGCACGTGCTGCTGGTGCGCGACGTCCGCGAAGGGCGGTCGGTGCCGTTCGAGGAGGCGCGCGAGGAGCTTGCGCAGGCGCAGGCGGTCGCGGACCGCGAGCGTGCGTTCAACGAGCTGATCGGGCGCCTGGTCGACCAGGTCTACCGCAACCCGGGCTCGCTTGGGCCGACCGCGCGCGAGGCCGGGCTGCCGGTGCAGAAGGCCGGACCCTTCACCCGCGGCGGCGGCGAGGGCATCGCCGCACATCCGCTGGTGCAGCGCGCCGCGTTCTCCGAAGCCCTCGTCCAGGACGGCACGGTCAGCGATCCGATCGAGATCGACACCAACCACACCGTGCTGATCCGGGTGACGTCGCATGCGCCCGAGCGCGAGCAGCCGCTTGCCGAGGTCCGCGACCAGGTCGTCGCCGCGATCCGCGCCGACCGTTCGCGCCAGGCCGCGCTCGCCAGCGCCGACGCGGCGGTGGCCGCGATTTCCGGTGGGAAGCCGCGGGCCGAGGTGGCCGAGGCCCAGGGCTGGGAGCACATGGCGATGCTGGGGTTCCAGCGCGGCTTTCCGGCGCCGTCCCCGGAGGCCAACGAGGCGATCTTCGCGGCGACCGAGCCCGCCGCCGCCGCCGTGTCGGCCGGCCGCGTCCAGCAGCAGGACGGCAGCATCGTCGTCTACGCCGTGAAGTCCGTGGTTCCGGGGGACGTTTCGTCCGCGACCGACGAAGAGCGCGCGATGCTCGCTTCCCAGCTGTCGCGCATGGCAGGGGACGAGGACGCCATGTCGCTCCTGCGCGAACTGCGCCGGCGCATGCGGGTGACCACGGTCGAAGCCCTGCTCTGACCGCGCCGCATGGCGCACTGGAAGGAAAAAGCCCGGCAACGCCGGGCTTTTCCATTACGGGCGGCGCGGGGAGCACCCCGGCCGGCGGCCCGGCGGCGTCAGTCGGGCGTCGCTTCGCCTGCGGGCTCTTCCAGCCCCGTCATGCTGACGATGTTGTAGCCGGCGTCGACGTAGGTGACCTCGCCGGTGATGCCGGACGCCAGGTCCGAGCAGAGGAAGGCGGCCACGTTGCCCACGTCCTCGATGCTGACCGTGCGCCGCAGCGGCGCGTGCGACTCGACGTGGCCCAGGATCCTGCGGAACCCGCCGATGCCGGATGCGGCCAGGGTCTTGATCGGACCCGCGGAGATCGCGTTGACGCGCGTTCCCTCGGGGCCGAGGTTGTAGGCCAGGTAGCGCATCGTGGCCTCGAGGCTTGCCTTCGCAACGCCCATCACGTTGTAGCTGGGCAGGGTGCGGACGGCACCGAGGTAGGTCAGGGTCAGCACCGCGCCGTTGCGGCCCTTCATCAGCGGGCGCGCGCCCTTGGCGAGGGCAGCCAGCGAGTAGGCGGAGATGTCCTGCGCGGTGGCGAAGGCCTCGCGCGACAGGCCGTCCAGGAACTGTCCCGCGATCGCCTCGCGCGGGGCGAAGGCGATGGCGTGGACCAGGATGTCGAAGCCGTCGCTCCAGTGCTTCCCGAGGTCGGCGAACAGCGCGTCGATCTGCGCGTCGTCGCTGACGTCGAGCGGGAAGGACGGACCGCCACCCAGGCGCGACGCGACGTCCTCGACGCGCGACCGGAGCTTTTCGTTCTGGTAGGTGAAGGCGAGTTCGGCGCCTTCGCGATGCATGGCCTCGGCGATGCCGTTGGCGATGGAGCGCTGGCTGGCGATGCCGGTGACCAGTGCGCGCTTGCCCTGAAGGAATCCCATGGTGGTGTTCGACTCGGTGGACGGGAAAGGGCCTAGTTTGCCATGCGCGCCGCCGGCGGGGTCGCCGCGGCGGCGCCGGCAGGCACCAGGACCTTGCGGCCGGGGGCGCTCCCCGCACCCCCGGCGTGCGCCGGATTGAGCCGGCGCAGCCACACCGGGTCCAGGCCGTTGCGCTCGGCGTAACCGTCCAGGCCCGAGGGCTCGCCCGCCAGGTCGAGCGCCACCAGCCGGCTTACGGGCCGGTCGAGCGCGGCCATCCACTCCTCGTCCGCCCCCGCTTCGACCATCAGGCAGGACAGGGCATGGAGCTTCCGCACGTACGCGCGGGTGATGCCCGACAGGCTGTGCAGGCCCTCCGGGTTGGCGGCGGCCGCGCGCTGGCCGTGCCGGCGAAGGGCGCCCAGCACCCGGTATTCGCCCGCGTTGAAGGCCATCACCGCCAGGCGCCAGTCGCCGGCGAACATCCCGTGCAGGGTCTTCAGGTAGCGCACCGCCGCGCGGGTCGCGTCGACCGGCGAGAGCCGCCCGTCGTAGCCACCGCGGATCGGGATGTCGTGGTTGCGGGCGGTGACCGCGACGAACTGCCACATTCCCGCGGGACCGCTGCTGCCGCGCGCGCCCGGGCGGTAGCCGCTCTCGACGAACGGGATCAGGGCGTACTCGGTGGGAAGGTGGGCCGCGCGGAGCGCATCGACGACGTATCCGAACAGCGGCAGGACCTCGCTGTCCGCGGCCGCCAGCTGCCCGGGCACGTGGGCGTAGTGGGCGCGCCAGCGCGGGCTCGCATCGCCGCACTCGCGCTGCGCGAGCCCGTCGACGAAGCGGGCATAGATGGCCGTGCCGCTGGCGTCGGACCCCGAGGGAACGGCGACGGACGGGACAGCGGCGTCCCGCGCGGGGGCGGCGTCCGCGCCGGGCGCTTCCTGCGCGGGCACGACGGCCGCGCCAGGCGCGTCCTGCGCCGCCGCACCGTCGTCGGCCACCGCGTCCGGGACCGGGCCGGCCGCGCCGGCCGGTGCGGGAGCGGACGCCAGCAGGAACGCCAGCGCCGCCGCCGCCAGGCGCGCGCTCACGCGCGGAACCCGTCTTTCCAGCGCCGCAGCGCCGCAAAGGCCCCGGCGCGGGACAGACCGGCCTCGCCGGCCCAGGCGGAAGCTGCCCTGCGGACTGCGGGCGCGTCGACGCGAAGGAAGGGGTTGCAGGCGAGCTCGCTGGCGAGCGTCGTGGGGAGCGTGGGCATGGATGCGTCGCGCATGGCGGCCACCTCTTCGCTGCGGCGCGTGAGCGCCGGGTTGTCGGGGTCGACCGCCCGGGCGAAGGCGGCATTCGACTGCGTGTATTCGTGGCCGCAGCAGACCAGGGTCTCCCCGGGCAGTCCGGCCAGCCGGTCGAGCGAGGCCAGCATCTGCCCGGGGGTGCCCTCGAACAGGCGGCCGCACCCGAGACTGAAGAGGGTGTCCCCGCAAAACAAGAGCCCATGCCCGTGGAATGCGATGTGGCTCACGGTATGGCCCGGGACGGCGATCACGTCGAAGCCATGTCCGGCGGCTTCGATCCGGTCGCCGCCGTCGGCCCGGCGCGCCTCGCCGCGGATCCTGTCGTCGGCGGGCGCGACCACGTCGAGGTCCGGCCAGCGCGCGAGCAGCGCGGCGACGCCGCCGACGTGGTCCTCGTGGTGGTGGGTGAGCAGCAGCGCGTCGGGGCGCCAGCCGCCGGCTTCCGCCGCGGCGATGACCGGTGCCGCGTCGCCGGGATCGACGACCACGGTGCCACGGCCATCGCCGGCCGGGACCACCCAGATGTAGTTGTCGGCGAAGGCCGGGATCGGGACGGGGACCATGGGGAGGGGCCGGGCGTCTAGAATGGGGACCATGCCGCTCCGTCCGCGCCCCGGTCAACCCGATGCAGCCCAGGCCTGGTTCGCCTCGGGCGAGGGCGCCGCCCTGCTGGACAGCCAGCGCAAGGTCGTCGAGGGCGCGCTGGCCGAACGGCCGGCGCAGGCCTGGCTGTGGATCGCACCGCTGCCATCGGCGCGGCCGGGGGCCGGCCGGGGGCTCGCCCTGTATCCGCGCGGCGCGCGTTTCGACGGCGACGCCACGTGCGGACTGCCGCTGCCGCTGCCGTCGGAATCCTTCGGCACCGTCGTGCTCCAGCACGTGGCCACCCCCGACGCGCGCGGGGCCGAGCTGTCGGACGAAGTCGCCCGCATCCTGGTCCCCGGCGGCCACGTGCTGCTGTTCGCCCTGAACCCGCTGTCGCCCTACCGCTGGCGCTGGCGTGGCCACGGCCTGCGCGCCGCCGAGCCGCTGTCGTGGCGCCGGCTGCTGCGCGAGGCCGGCCTGGAGCCCGCGGCGGTCTCCGAAGGGATCGGCCCGCGCTGGGACGCCGCCGCGGGGCCGTACCGGCAGCGCGGGGCCGGGTTCCGCGCCACCTACCTGGTCCGCGCCGACAAGCGCAGCCTGCCGCTGACCCCGATGCGCATGCGCCGGCTGCTGCCGGTCACCCACGGCGCCGCGCCCGCATGAAGGCGGTCGAGGTGCACACCGACGGGGCCTGCCTCGGCAACCCCGGCCCGGGCGGCTGGGCCGCCCTGCTGCGCTATGGCGCCCGCGAGCGCGAGCTCGTCGGCGGCGAAGCGCTGACCACCAACAACCGCATGGAGCTGATGGCGGCGATCGTGGCCCTGGAAACCCTGACCGAGGCCTGCGTCGTCACGCTGCACACGGACTCCCAGTACGTGCGCCAGGGCATCACGGCCTGGATGCCGAACTGGGTCCGCAAGGGCTGGAAGACGTCCGCCGGCCAGCCGGTGAAGAACCGCGACCTCTGGGAGCGCCTGCATGCCGCGGCCGGCCGCCACGTGATCGACTGGCGCTGGGTGAAGGGCCATTCCGGCGATCCCGACAACGAACGCGTCGACCAGCTCGCCCGCGAGGAGGCCCTGAAGTGCAGGGCCGCCGCCGGCTGAGCGCGCCGCGCCGCCACCCCGCAACGCACAAGGTCCCAGGAATGCGCCAGATCGTCCTCGACACCGAAACCACCGGCCTGGAATGGCGCAAGGGCAACCGCGTCGTCGAGATCGGCTGCGTGGAGCTGGTCGAGCGGCGTCCCACCGGCCGGGTCTGGCACCGCTATGTCCACCCCGAGCGCGAGTTCGAGCCCGGCGCGCAGGAGGTGACCGGCCTCACCCTGGAGTTCCTCGCCGACAAGCCGAAGTTCGCCGCCATCGCCGACGAGTTCCTGGAGTTCATCGCCGGCGCGGAGCTGGTGATCCACAACGCAGCCTTCGACGTCGGCTTCCTCGACTACGAGCTGTCGCTGGTCGACGGCGGGGCGCGCGGGAGGATCACCGACCATGCGGGCGTGCTCGACTCGCTGGAGCTGGCGCGCCAGCGCTTCCCGGGGCAGCGCAACTCGCTCGACGCCCTGTGCCGGAGGCTGGGCGTGGACAATGCGCACCGCCAGCTGCACGGCGCCCTCCTCGACGCCCAGCTCCTGGCCGAGGTCTACCTGGCGCTCACCGCGGGGCAGACCGAGCTGGGCCTGGCCGGTCCCGCGCCCGCCGAGCCGGCGGCGGTGGCCATCGATCGCCTGCGTGCCGGGGCGCTGGCGCCGCGTCCCGCGGTGGTCGTGTCGGCGGGCGAGCTGGAGGCGCACCGTGCGCGCCTGGACGCGATCCGCGCCCGCGCCGGGCAGGTGCTCTGGGACCCGGTGGCGGAGGGCGCGGCGGCCGAGCCGGCCTAAGGGCGCCCGCGGCGCTCAGTGGCGCCGGACCAGCACCACGGTCACGTTGTCGGAGCCGCCGCCGTCGAGCGCGGCGGCCACCAGGCCGTCGACGCATTCCTGCGCGCTGCACTCGGCGTGCGAGAGCACGCGGGCGATGCCGCCGTCGTCGACCTCTTCGGTCAGCCCGTCGCTGCACAGCAGCAGCTGCATGCCCGGCGCCAGTTCGCCCGACATGGTCTCGACGTTCAGGGCCTGCGGGTCGGTCACGCCCAGGGCCTGGGTGACCACGTTGCGATGCGGGTGGCTCCGCGCCTGGTCGACGCTGATCGCGCCCTGGCTGATCAGCTCCTGAACGTAGCTGTGGTCCTGCGACAGTTGCACCAGCTTGCCGTCGCGCCAGAGGTACACCCGGCTGTCGCCGACCCAGGCGACCTCGAAGCGGCTGCCGGTGATGCGCGCGGCCACCACCGTGGTGCCCATGGGCAGGGCGTCCTGGCGCTTGCGCGAGGCGCTGATGATCTCCTCGTCGGCGATGCGGATGGCCTGCGCCAGCGGCGTTCCCTGGCGGGTCTCGCGCACGATCGCCTCGCGCGCCAGGGCGCTCGCGACCTCGCCGTATTCGTGCCCGCCCATGCCGTCGGCCACGAGCCACAGGCCCAGCTCGCTGTCCCCGTAGTACGTGTCTTCGTTGAGCTCGCGGCGCAGGCCGACGTGCGTGAGGTGGCCGAACTCGATCATGCGCGGGCCGCGAGGGTTCCCGTGTGGGCTGCACTGGAGAACGGCGGCGGCATGCGGGAGAGGTCAGCTTGCATGGACGAAGGCGGGCGAGTTGACGACGGTAGGGGATGGTATACGCGCCGTGGAAGGCCCGTGGGATCGCCCCGACATGCAAAGCGCCCCTTGCGGGGCGCTTGGCGCAACTGGCGGAGAGGGGGGGATTCGAACCCCCGAGGCGCTATAAACGCCTGCCTGATTTCGAGTCAGGTACATTCAACCACTCTGCCACCTCTCCGGTGACTGGCCGCCGCCGTCGGGCAGCGAGTCGGCAATGATAAGCCCCGGCCGTGCGGCCTACAAGGCAGCCCGCGGCGGGTAAACTGCCGCTTTTCCAAGCCGGTACCCCGCCATGCCCGAAGTCCAGGTCCCCGTCTCGTTCGGCGAACTGCTCGACAAGCTCGCCATCCTGCAGATCAAGTCCGAACGGATGCAG
>JAAZHF010000213.1 GCA_012510865.1 Gammaproteobacteria bacterium | reverse complement strand
GGTCGCGCTCGATGCGCCGACGCCGGGAACCGGCGGCCGCGCCCCGGCGGTTCCGGCGGCCGCCGCTCCGTCCGCCGCGGCCGGCACCGGCTTCGCCGTGCAGCTGGGGGCATTCGGCAACGCCGCCGAGGCGACGGCCCTGCGCGACCGGCTGCGCGCGGCCGGCATCGGCGCCTTCACCGAGTCGGTCCAGACCGACCGCGGGACGCTGACGCGGGTCAAGGCCGGTCCCGTGGCCACGCGCGCCGAGGCCGAGCAGCTCAGGGCACGCGTGCAGTCCGGCTTCGGCGTCGACGGCCTCGTGCGCACGCACCCCTAGACCACCGCCCCACCCAGACTTGGCAGGACCCCATGTGCGGCATCGTCGGCATCGTTGGAACCACTGAGGTCGCGGCCCAGCTGTACGACGGCCTGACCGTTCTCCAGCATCGCGGCCAAGATGCCGCCGGCATCGCGACCGGTTTCGGCACCCGCCTGCGGGTGCACAAGGGCAACGGTCTGGTGCGCGACGTGTTCGACGCCCCGGCGATGGCACTGCTGGAAGGACGCGTGGGCATCGGCCACTGCCGGTACCCGACCGCCGGCAGCGAGGGCCACGACGAGGCGCAGCCGTTCTACGTCAATTCGCCCTTCGGCATCGCGCTCGCGCACAACGGCAACCTGATCAACACCGACGCACTGCGGCGCGAGGTGTTCGAGACCGACCGCCGCAACATCAACACCGAATCCGACTCCGAGGTGCTGCTCAACGTCTTCGCGCACGAGCTGGACCGCGAGCGCGCGCTCACCCCGGAAGCCGCGCTCAACGCGGTCGAGGGCGTGCACCGCCGGGCCCGCGGCGGCTACGCGGCCGTGGCGCTGGTCCTCGGCCTGGGCCTGGTGGCCTTCCGCGACCCCAACGGCATCCGTCCGCTGGTGCTGGGCCGGCGCGACACCGGCGCCGGCACCGAATACGCGGTCGCGTCCGAGTCGGTGGCGCTCGACATCCTCGGCTTCGAGCGGATGCGCGACGTCGAGCCCGGCGAGGGCATCGTGATCACAGCGCGCGGCGAACTCCACCAGCGCGCCTGTGCCGAGCCCGCCGAACACGCACCCTGCATCTTCGAGTACGTGTACTTCGCGCGCCCGGACTCCATGATCGAGAACATCTCGGTGCACAAGGCGCGCATGCGCATGGGCGTGACGCTGGGCGAGAAGATCCTCCGCGAGCGGCCCGACCACGACATCGACGTGGTGATCCCGATCCCGGACACCTCGCGCGACTCCGCGCTCGAGATCGCCAACGTGCTCGACGTGAAGTACCGCGAGGGCTTCATCAAGAACCGCTACGTCGGGCGCACCTTCATCATGCCGGGGCAGGGCGAGCGCGCGAAGTCGGTCAAGCGCAAGCTCAACCCGATCCCGCTCGAGTTCCGCAACCGCGTGGTGCTGCTGGTCGACGATTCGATCGTGCGCGGCACCACCTCCCGGCAGATCGTGCAGATGGCGCGGGACGCCGGCGCGCGCAAGGTGTACCTGGCCTCGGCGGCGCCTCCGGTCCGCCACCCCGACGTCTACGGCATCGACATGCCGTCTGCCGAGGAGCTGATCGCGAACGGCCGCAGCGAGAAGGAGATCGAGTCGATGCTCGGCTGCGACTGGCTGGTGTACCAGGACCTGCCCGACCTCGAGGCCGCGGTGGCCGGGCACAAGTTCCCCGGCAAGAGGTTCGACAGCTCCTGCTTCAGCGGCGAGTGCGTGACCGGGATCGAACCGGGGTATTTCGAGCGCCTGCGGCAGCTGCGCTCCGACGAGGCGAAGAAGAAGCGCAGGCTGGGCGCCTGAGGTGGGCGGCTCGCTGTTCGAGGCCGCGCGCCGCTGCCTCGCGGCCGCCTCGCCGGAAGACAAGGTCTCCGCCACCCACGCGGAAGCCGAGGCATTCCGCGGCGGACGATCGGCGATCGACGGGCCCGATCCCGCGCCGCGGCCCATCCGCATGCCTGGCCGGCCGCTGCGCCCGCGCCTGGTGCACCCGCGCGAACTGCCGCGCCGGGGGCTCGGAACCGACGAAGGCAGGGCGGCCTTCATCCACGCGATCGCGCACATCGAATTCAACGCCATCGACCTGGCCTGGGACGCGGTCTACCGCTTCCGCGGCATGCCGGCGCGCTACTACGCGGACTGGGTGCAGGTGGCCGACGACGAGGCGCGCCATTTCACGATGCTGCGGGAGCGGCTGCGCGGGCTCGGCTTCGACTACGGCGATTTCGACGCCCACAACGGCCTCTGGGAAATGGCGGAGAAGACCGCGGGCGACGTGGTCGCGCGCATGGCCCTGGTGCCGCGCGTACTCGAGGCGCGCGGGCTGGACGTGACGCCGGGGATGCTCGCGAGGCTGCGCGCGCTGGGCGCCCATGCCCCCGCCGGCATCCTCGAGGTCATCCTGGAGGAAGAGGTCGCGCACGTCGCCGACGGCAGCCGCTGGTTCCGCTGGAGCTGCGAGCGCCGCGGCATCGATCCGGAGCCGCGGTTCCGTGAGCTTCTCGCCGAGTACGCACGCGCCGTGCGGCACGGCCCGTTCAACATCGACGCCCGCAGCGCCGCCGGCTTCAGCGACGACGAACTGGCCGCGCTGCGGCAGCTCACGGACTGATCCCGGATCCTCCCTGGTCC
>JAAZHF010000212.1 GCA_012510865.1 Gammaproteobacteria bacterium | reverse complement strand
CTACACGCCAACGCGTCTATTTAGGATGTCTGGCCGATTGTGCAAGGGCCGCCATGGTCAGCGCCGTCCCGAGGACGCACCGAAACCGTCGACCAGCGCCTCCAGGCGCTCCAGGCTGGCGATGTCGATGTTGATCTGCGCGATGGCCTGAAGAAGCATGGTCACGTCGTCGGCCTCGCGCTCGACCGCCTCGGCCAGCTCGCTCTGGAGGCTGCGGCGCTGGCGCTGCAGCTCGCTGGCGCGGGCATGGAGCGCCACGGTCTGCGAGAACGCCTCCCGCGCGTCCTCGTCCGCCGCCTCGCCCAGCACCGGCCACAGGCCCAGCCCCCGGCAATGGCGCATGGCGCGCTCCCACACCTCGCCCTGGCTTCGCGCGGCAAGCGCCTCGACCAGCGCGGCGCGCTCATGCGCGAGGCCGTGGGCGACCGCGTCGAGCAGCGCGCCGGGCAGGCGCGTCAGGTCGGGATGGGCCGGGTTCATCTCCTCGAACGCCTCGAAATAGTCGTCGAGCAGCATCGGATGGTTGACCATGGCGACCAGCATCGCGGTCTCGCGCAGCGGCAGCGGCCCGCCGCCGCTCCTGACCAGCGCGGAACGGGCGAGGCTTTCGGTGACCGCGAGCCGCCCCCCTTTGATGCCCCGGCCGGGACCGCCGGCATTCTGCCCGCGCTCCCTGCGCCCGGCATTGGCCTGCCCGAAGAAGGCCTGCACCCGCTCGCGCATGTCCTGTTGATAGTGGCGACGCACGCTCTCGTCGCGGATGCGGCCGGTCAGCTCGCGTAGGGTCCTTTCCAGCTCGGCGCGCCGCTCGGGCGTGTCGAAGACGCCGCCGGAGGTCTCGCGCAGCCAGATCATCTCGGCCAGCGGCCGCGCCTGCGCCAGCACCGCGCGGAAGGCGTCCGGTCCGCCGGCGCGCACGAGGTCATCGGGGTCCTGCCCCTCGGGCAAGAGGGCGAAGCGCAGCGTCCGCCCCGGCCCGATCAGCGGCAACGCTAGGTCGGCCGCGCGCCATGCCGCCTTCAAGCCGGCCTGGTCGCCGTCGAAGCACAGCACCGGCTCCCCGGCCATGCGCCAGAGCAGCTCGAGCTGGTTCTCGGTCAGCGCCGTGCCGAGCGGCGCGACGACGTTCCCGAAGCCGGCCTGCGCCAGCGCGATCACGTCCATGTAGCCCTCGACGGCGATCACCGTGCCGTCGGCTCCCTTGGCCTTGCGGGCGCGGGCGAAGTTGTAGAGCACGTTGCCCTTGTGGAAGAGCTCGGTGTCGTTGGAGTTCAGATATTTGGCCAGCGCGTCCTTCGCCATCGCCCGGCCGCCGAAGGCGATGACCCGGCCGCGCGGATCCTCGATCGGGAACATGATGCGGTCGCGGAAGCGGTCGTAGGAAACGGGAATGTCGGGGCCGTGGACCACCAGCCCGCACGCCTCGATCTGGTCCCTGGCGACCCCCTTCGAGGCGAGGAACTCCTTGAGGATGTTGCGCCCGTCCGGCGCGTAGCCGAGGCGGAACGCCTGCTGCGTCGCCGACGACAGGCCGCGCTCGCGCAGGTAGGCCCGCGCCCTGGCGCCTTCGGACGCCTGCAGGCGCTCCTGGAAGAAGGTCG
>JAAZHF010000211.1 GCA_012510865.1 Gammaproteobacteria bacterium | reverse complement strand
GTCCAAGTCGATGAAGGCCCGCGGCGAGCGTCCGGGTTGGACCGAGCAAGTGCTGCGTGACTCGCGGATCAACCGGATCTTCGAGGGCTCCACTGAGATCATGCATCTGATCATCGCCCGTGAGGCCGTCGATCAGCACCTCGCCGTCGCCGGCGACGCGATCGACCCGAAGGCGTCGCTGGGTGCGAAGGCCAAGGGCGGCGCGCAGGCGGCGAAGTTCTACGCCGGCTGGTTCCCGCAGCTTGCGGCGGGCAAGGGCAACAACCCGAACGCCTACGCGGAGTTCGGCGACAACGCCAAGCACCTGCGCTACGCCGAGCGTGCCTCCCGCAAGCTGGCCCGTTCCACCTTCTACGCGATCACGCGTTACCAGGCGCGTCTCGAGCAGAAGCAGAGTGTGTTGGGTCGCATCGTCGACATCGGCGCCGAGCTCTTTGCGATCTCCGCCGCGGTGGTCTACGCCAAGACGCTGGAGACCGAGCAGCCGCAGCGTGCCGCCGAGGCGCGTGAGCTTGCCGACATCTTCGCCAAGCAGGCCCGCAGCCGCGCCGAGCAGCTCTTCGAGGAGCTGTTCGACAACGATGACGACGACAACTACGCCTTCGCGCAGAAGGTGCTCGACGGCCGTTACTCGATGGTCGAGGACGGCGTCGAGGACCCGTCGGAGCTCGGCGGGCTGCCGTTGTTCATCGAGAACAGCCAAGAGGTCTAGCGCACTTCGACGCTTGCCGCCAGCGCCGTCCCGTCGGGGGGCGGCGCCGGCGACATCGACGCGGCTGCAGCGTGCTGCGCGCCTGCGGCCGAGCGTGCCGCGGTAGCGCCGCACTCCCGGCGCGCGCCGCGCCGCGGCGATCCGCCGCAGCTTGATCTCGGTGGCGCGCGTCGCGACGCGGCCTGCGGCTCTCTCGCACGACGCCCGCGGCACCTGCGCGCTGCCGTCGATCGTGAGCCGCCACGTCCCGTCGGCGCGCCGCAGGAGTTCGGCGCTCCCACGCGCGCCGTCCCAGTCCGGGCCCGCGGAGCCGATCAGCGCGGCGCGCGGCGCTGCCGGCCCGGTGGTGAAGATGCTCGCCTGAACGACACTGGCCTCCGCGCAGCCGAGTACGCCGAGGTCGATCAGGTAAAGCGCGTCATCGATCGCGATGGCGTCGACGCCGATGCCATCGCAGTCGACGGCGATCGGATCGGCGGAGATGATCACGCCGGCGTCGTCGCGCCCGATCGAGCTCGTGAGCGGTTCGCCGGGGCCGAATTCGTCGACCGGTGTGACGGCCTTCAGCGGGACGGTGATGCGCCGCGCGCCGCCGCCCCGCCCGGGGTGCGCGGTTCCGCGGGGTCTGACCCGCGGCGACGGCCATTCCCGGGCGGGGCGCAGCAGCCGGCCAGCAGGCGCTTGGCTCGTGCCGAAGCGGTCGATTGCAGCGGTGATGAACCGCGTCACCTCCGGACTCGACAGCTGCGTTGCCACGCCCGGCGGGAACACGTTCGCCGAGTGCCGGGCAGAACCGCGCTCCATGCGCAGGCGCGGAACGAGCCTGGTGCCCTCGGCCAGCGCGCTTGCGACGCCGCCGATGCCGTCATTCGGCAGTAGGTAGCCGGCGCCGGCACCGGCCAGTGTGCGGCTCAAGCGGTCGCCGGCGGGCGTGATGCGGAGCAGGCGCGTGAGTGCACCGGGCGCACGGTTCGGCGCACCGGCGTAGGCGGCGATCGGCACGTGCGGTGGCAACGGCGGCAACGGTGCCACCACGGTGCGCCGGCGCCGGGTGAGGTCGTCGATCGCGTCGCCGAATCGTTTGTGTACGACGGCAGCGCCGCCGCGCAGCACCAGGGACGTCGGTGTGC
>JAAZHF010000210.1 GCA_012510865.1 Gammaproteobacteria bacterium | reverse complement strand
TGCGCGAGAACGGCCTGGGCGTGATCCACGGCGGCGAGAACTCGCTGCGGTTCACCCCGCGCTTCGAAATGGGCGAGGACGAGCTGGACCTGCTCGTGTCGATGGTCCGGCGCGCGCTGCTCGAGGGGCCGCGGGTGAAGGCTGCCGCCTGAGCCCAGGCCTCGGGCGGCGGCGACCTACTCCCAGCAGCGGTCGGCCCGGCCCTTCAGGGTCGCGGCGCGCCCGCAGTCGCGCCGCGGGATCCGGCCTTCGACGAGCTCGACGATGCGTCGGCCGGCCCCGCGCCCGCCGACGATCGAGAACGCGTCGTACAGGCGGCCGGTGGCGGTCCGCGCCTCGTAGCGCAGGACGTCGCCCTCGATGCGCACGCGCTGGTAAAGCTGGGTGTCCTCGGCCACCGGCGACATGGTCGCGCGCGCCCGGGGCGACAGGCGGTACTGCTTGGCACCGGCCACGCTGACCACGTCACGCGGGCCACCTTATTTCCGCTGTGTTTCCCCCGTATGACCGCAGTCACCCTTGCCGGACCACGCTAGACTCCGCCCATGAAGATCGTCGAAGTCCGCCACCCGCTGGTGCAGCACAAGCTCGGCCTGATGCGCCGCGCCGACAACAGCACCAAGACCTTCCGCGAGCTGGCCGGCGAGGTCGCCGCGCTGCTCACCTACGAGGCCACCGCCGACCTCGAATGCGAGGACGCCGAGGTCGAAGGCTGGGCCGGGACGGTGCGCGTGCGCAGGATCAAGGGCCGCAAGATCACCCTGGTGCCGATCCTGCGCGCCGGGCTGGGCATGCTGCCGGGGGTCCTGGAGCTGATTCCCGCGGCCAAGGTGGGCGTGGTCGGCATCCGTCGCGACGAGGAGACGCTGGAGGCGATGGCCTATTACCAGAACCTCGTCGGCGACATGGCCGACCGCACCGCGCTGGTCCTCGACCCCATGCTCGCCACCGGCGGCACCCTGGTGGCCACCGTCGACATGCTGAAGAAGGCCGGCTGCACCCGCATCAAGGGCCTGTTCCTGGTGGCCGCGCCGGAAGGCCTGCGCGCACTCGGGTCCCGGCATCCGGACGTCGAGGTCTACGTGGCCTCGATCGACGAGCGGCTGAACGAAGTGGGCTACATCCTCCCCGGGCTCGGCGACGCCGGCGACAAGATCTTCGGGACCCGCGGCTGCCCCGGGCCCGTCTGTCCGGGCCCTCCGCGGCCCGCCGTTCGCCGGGTTGTGGCTACCTCTCCTCTCCTGCCGGATTCGCCGGCCGCCGCCGGCCGCCTCCAGCCCATGCCGCCCGGGGCCGGCGGCACCTGGCTCTTCGGCCGCTACCGGCTGGAGCTGGCGCGGCGGCGCCTGCATTCCGACGGGTACGGCCGGGACCTCGACGCCCGCTCCTGCGCGGTCCGGGGCTGCCTGCTGCGGCGGGCCGGGGACGTGGTGCCTCGGGCGGCGCTGATCGCCGAGGCCTGGCCGGGGATCGATCCGGTGTTCGACAGCGCGGTGTCGAAGGTGATGCGCCGCCTGCGCACCGCGCTCGGCGATCCGACCGGCCAGGTGCTGCAGACCATCTACGGCGAGGGCTATCGCCTGGCGCTGCCGGCCACCTTCCTGCCCGCGGCACCCGGTACGCCGGAGCGGTCGCGGCGCACTCCGGCGCATGCGGCGGAAGGCTCGCCCGGAACCACGGCATCCGGCGATCCCGCGGGCGTGCCGCGGGACGCCACGGAAGGCCGCGGTGCGGCGGCCACGGGCGGTCGCGCCTGGATCGCCTGGCTTCCCTGGGCGATCGCGGCGGCCTCCACGCTCGTCGCGCTCTGGCTCGGCTGGCAGCTGCTGCGGGCCGGAAGCGCCGGCTGACCCTCAGGCGGTCGCGCCCAGCGGCCGCGCCTGCAGGCGGGCGAAGGTCTGCGCCGCTACGAAACGCCCGCGCTCGTCCCGCCCCAGGCGCGCCAGCGCGCAGCCGGGGTCGTGGGTGAAGAACAGGTGCACGTCGCGGGCCAGCTTGTCCTCGAGGAAGGCCTGCTTCTCGTCGATCAGGGTCTCGGCGCAGCGGTCGTAGCCCATGGTGATCGGCACGTGCACCCAAGGCAGCCCCGGCACCAGGTCGGCGCAGAACACCACGCCGCCGTGGTGCGCACTGTCGCGGACATCGGGCCCGAGCACCTCGGCCAGCATCATCCCCGGCGTGTGGCCGTGGCTCCAGTGGAAGCGCACGGCGTCGCCCAGCGCGGGCGTGGACGCTCCGTCGACCAGCTCCAGGCGGCCGCTGGCCTCGAGCATGCCGGTGAGCCCCGGGATGTAGCTCGCGCGGTCGCGCGGGTGCGGGTCGCGGGCGCGCTCCCACTGCTCGCGGCCGACGACGAAGGTCGCGTTGGGGAACAGCAGCCGCGGCTCGCTTCCCTCTTCCCATGCCGACAGCAGGCCGCCGGCATGGTCGAAGTGGAGGTGGCTGAGCACGACCACGTCGATGTCCTCGTGGCCGAAGCCGGCCTCGCGCAGCGACTCCAGCAGCACGTGGCCCTCGCCGCCGATGCCGTAGCGGTCGCGCAGCTTCGGTTCGAAGAACGCGCCGATGCCGGCCTCGAACAGCACGGTGCGGCCGTCGAGCGGCGTGGCCAGCAGCGCGCGGGTCGCAAGGGGGATGCGGTTGAGCCCGTCGGGCGGCATCCACTTCGACCACATCGCCCGCGGCGCGTTGCCGAACATCGAACCGCCGTCGAGCCGCTGCGTATTGCCTTCGATCGACCAGAGTTTCATCGCGGCACCCGCTCGCGCACCTCGGCTTTGCCCACCGGGTTGCGGGGATCGGTCCCGCCCTCCATGCGCCCGTTGGCGATGTCCCAGGCCACGGTCTGGAAGTTGCCCCAGGCGTCGCTCGAGCGGCGGCCCTCGGCGGCCTCGTCCTCCGGCCGCACGACCCGGTGCCCCATCGCGCGCAGCTCCTGCGCGGTGGCCGCGTCGAAGGTGCCGGCTTCGGCCTGGATCGCGTCGGGCATCCACTGGTGGTGGTAGCGCGGCAGCGCGGCGACGTCTGCCGCCGTCAGCCCGTCGTCGTAGCCGAGCACGCCCAGGAGCACCATGGTGATGATGCGGCTGCCCCCCGGGGTCCCGAGCACCGCGACCTTGCAGGGGGACACCATGAAGGTCGGCGTCATCGAGCTCAGCATGCGCTTGCCCGGGGCCGGTGCGTTGGCCTCGTAGCCCATCACGCCGAAGGCGTTCGGGGTCCCCGGCCTGAGCGCGAAATCGTCCATTTCGTTGTTGAGCAGCACGCCCGTGCCCGGCGCCACCAGGCCCGAGCCGAACAGCAGGTTGACCGTCTGCGTGGCGCCCACGCGATTGCCGGCGGCGTCGATGATCGAGAAGTGCGTGGTCTCCTCGTCCTCCAGCGGCGTGGGCGCACCGGAGAGCAGCTCGCTCGGGGTGGCCTTGGCGGGATGGATCGTCGCGCGCAGGCCGGCGGCGTAGTCGGGGCTCGTGAGGAGCCGCTGCGGCACGTGCACGAAGTCGGGATCACCGAGGTAGAAGGTCCGGTCGCGGTAGGCGCGGCGCATCGCTTCGGCGACCAGGTGCACGCGCGCGGCCTCGTCCATCGCCTGCAGGTCGTAGGGCGCGAGGATCTGCAGCATCTGCGCCAGCGCGATGCCGCCCGACGACGGCGGCGGGGCGGTGACGATGTCCCAGCCGTGGTAGCGGAAGCGCACCGGCTCTCGTTCGCGCACGCGGTAGGCCGCCAGGTCCGCCAGGGTCCAGGCGCCGCCTTCGGCGTTGACGCCGGCCACCAGCCGGTCGGCGACCTCGCCGCGGTAGAAGCCGTCGAAGCCCCGCTCCGCCAGCAGCTCCAGCGTCCGCGCAAGGTCGGGCTGGCGGAAGACGTCGCCCTCCTCCAGCGGACGACCGCCGGCGAGGTAGACCTCGCGGGTGCCGGGATAGCGCTCCATCACCGCGCTGCGCGCCGCGTAGCCGCGCACCAGGCGCCCGTACACGGGGAAGCCCTCGCGGGCGATCCGGATCGCCGGGTCCAGGGTCCGCGAGAGCGGAAGCGTGCCGTAGCGCTCCTGGATGTGGACGAAGGCCGCCGGCAGCCCTGGAATGCCCGCCGACCACGGCCCGTTGGTGGCGCGATCGCGGTCGAAGCCGCCGTCCGCGTCGACGTAGCGCTCCGCCGTGGCCGCGGCGGGCGCGGTCTCGCGCGCGTCGATGAACACGTCGCGGCCGCTGGCGGCGTCGTGCAGGAGGAAGAAGCCGCCGCCGCCGATGCCGGAGCTGATCGGCTCGACGACCGACAGCACCGCCGACACCGCGACCGCCGCGTCGAAGGCGTTGCCAC
>JAAZHF010000209.1 GCA_012510865.1 Gammaproteobacteria bacterium | reverse complement strand
TGCCAGGCCCTCGCCGATCGCGGTCTTGCCGACGCCGGCCTCGCCGACGTACAGGGGGTTGTTCTTGCGCCTGCGGCACAGGACCTGGATCGTGCGTTCGATCTCCTCGCCGCGCCCGACCAGCGGGTCGACCCGCCCCTGGCGCGCCATCGCGTTGAGGTCGGTCGCGAACTCGGACAGGGCGTCGCCCTTGCCGTCGCCTTCGACGCCCTCCGCCCTGGCGCCCGGCTCGTCCTGGCCGTGCTGCGGCTCTTCGCCGGTGCGGGCGATGCCGTGCGAGAGGTAGTTGACGACGTCGAGCCGGGTGATGTCCTGCTGGTTGAGGAAGTACACCGGGTGCGAGTCCTTCTCGCCGAAGATGGCCACCAGCACGTTGGCGCCGCTGACCTCCTTCTTGCCCGAGGACTGCACGTGGTAGACCGCGCGCTGCAGCACGCGCTGGAAGCCCAGCGTCGGCTGGGTGTCGCGGCCGTCGTCGTCGGCCAGCCGGGAGACCGAGCTGGCGATCGCCTGCTCGAGGTCACCGCGAAGGCGGTCGAAGTCGGCGCCGCAGGCCTTGAGCACCGTCTCCGCGGACGGGTTGTCGAGCAGCGCCAGCAGCAGGTGCTCGACCGTCATGTACTCGTCCCGCGCCTCGCGGGCACGCTTGTAGCACTGGCCGATGCTGTACTCGAGATCCTTGCTGAACATGGGGCGGAAGCCTCCTGGAGTCACTACCCACCAGATGGGGATGCCAGCGGCGCTTTTCCATCCGGCCCTGGATTCCTTGTAGGCCCTCGCCCGCGCGGTTGGCAAGCACTGAACGCGGGTTGCAGTATCCCGGCAACGGGCGTCATCGCCGCGTGCAGGCGGAAGCGCCGCCCCGGCGGGCTTCAGGCCTTCTCGTAGGTCGCCAGCAGGGGGTGCTGGTTGAGCCGCGAGTACTCGTTGACCTGGGCGACCTTGGACTCGGCGACCTCGCGGGTGAAGACCCCGCACACGCCGCGCCCCCGGGTATGCACGTGCAGCATCACCTGGGTGGCGCGCTCGATGTCCATGCCGAAGAAGCGCACGAGCACCTCGACCACGAAGTCCATCGGCGTGTAGTCGTCGTTCAGCAACAGGACCGAATACAGCGGCGGCCGCGCCAGTTCGGGGCGGCCGACCTCGACGGCGACGCCATGGTCGCGCTCGTGTCCGGGCGTGTTGCTCATGGCCGCGATTATACCGGTGGCGGCGGTGGACGCCCCCGGCCGCGCGGGCGAAAATGCCCTCCCCGACCCCGGCCACCACATGCACCCTGCCCGCCTCGCACCGACGGATCGCCTGCACGCCGCCACCGGCGCGCGCGCACGTGGGCGGTGCCTGCCGTGACCTACCGCCAGGGGCGGTTCTGGCAGCCGGACGTGACCGTGGCCACCGTGGTGGTCGACGACGGCCGCGTCCTCTGCGTCGAGGAGCACGCCGGCGGCAGGATCGTGCTGAACCAGCCCGCGGGACACCTCGAGCCCGACGAGGACCTGGTCGAGGCAGCCCTGCGCGAGACCCTCGAGGAATCCGGATGGACCGTCGAGCCGACGGCCTTCATCGGCGCCTACCAGTGGACCGCGCCCCATGCCCCGGACGGCACGCCCGGCCGGCACTACCTGCGCTTCGCGTTCGCCGCCCGCCCGGTCTCGCACGATCCCGGCCGGCCCCTGGACGAGGGCATCGTGCGCGCGCTGTGGATGACGCCCGCCGAGCTCCGCGCCCAGTCCGCGCGGCACCGCAGCCCCCTCGTGTGGCAGGTCGTCTCCGACCACCTCGCGGGCAGCAGGCAGCCGCTCTCGCTGCTGCACTCGGTGCGCTGATGGCCGGTCCGGGGATCATCGTCGGCGTGTCCGGCGGCGTCGATTCCTCGGTCTCCGCCCTGCTCCTGCGCGACGCAGGGGAGCAGGTGGCGGGGCTGTTCATGGACAACTGGGCCGACGACGGCAGCGGCGAGTGCCGCGCCGACGAGGACCGGCGCGACGCGGTCGCGGTCTGCGGCCTGCTCGGGATCCCCGTCCATTTCCGCGACTTCTCCCGCGAATACTGGGACGGGGTGTTCGAGCACTTCCTGGCCGAGTACGCCGCGGGGCGCACGCCCAACCCCGACGTGCTCTGCAACCGCGAGATCAAGTTCAAGCACTTCCTCGACGCCGCGCTCGAGCTTGGCGCCGGACGCATCGCCACCGGCCACTACGCGCGGATCGACCGCGCGGACGGACGCTGGCGCCTCCTGCGCGCGGCCGACCGCCGCAAGGACCAGAGCTATTTCCTCCACCAGCTCGGCCAGTCGCAGCTGTCGGCGACCGTCTTCCCCCTCGGCGGCCTGCGAAAGGACGAGGTGCGCGCGATCGCCGCCGACGCGGGCCTTCCGACCGCCGCGAAGAAGGACTCGACCGGGATCTGCTTCGTCGGCGAACGCGATTTCCGCGAGTTCCTCGGCCAGTACCTGCCCGCGCGGCCGGGCGAGATCCGCACGCCCGACGGCGAGGTCGTGGGCGAGCACGCCGGCGTGTTCTACTACACGCTCGGCCAGCGCGAAGGGCTGCGGATCGGCGGCCGCCGCGGCTTCGCCGACCGGCCCTGGTACGTGGTCGGCAAGGACGTCGCCGGCAACGTGCTGACCGTTGACCAGGGCCACGACAGCCCCCATCTCATGGCGGACACGCTGTGGAGCGGGACCGCGCACTGGATCGCGGGCTCGCCCCCCGCCACCCGCTTCACCTGCGGCGCGCAGACGCGCTACCGCCAGCCAGAGGAGCCATGCGAAGTGACCGTTGAGGATTCCGGGACCCTGAGGGTCGCCTTCCAGCGCCCGCAGCGCGCGGTGACCCCCGGCCAGTCGGTCGTCCTGTACCGGGGCGAGGCCTGCCTTGGCGGAGCGGTGATCGAGGCGACCGATGCCCCCGCGGGCGGCACGGGGGCCGCGGCGTGAGCGAACTGCACGACCGCATGCTGGCCCTGGCCGGCCTCGCCCAGGCGCTGCGCCAGGTGCGCCGCGTGGCCGAGACGGGACAGGCGGAGGGGTCGGTCCTGGAGACCGCGCTGGGCAGCGTGTTCCGGATCGACGCCGCATCGGCCGAGGACGTCTACGGCGGCGCCGCCAACGTCCGCCCGGGGCTGATGCTGGTGCGCGACTACCTGGCCAACCGCGGCCAGGACCCCCTCCTCCCGAAGCTGGCCCTGGCCGTGACCCAGCTCGAGCGCCGCTTCGTGCGGGACGACGCGATCTCCGGGCGCGTGCACCAGGGCATCCTCGCGGCGCGCCACGACGCGGAGCGGCTCGGGACGACCCACCCCGACGTGCTTGCCAGGCTCGGCGGGCTGTACGCGGACACCGTCAGCCACCTGCGTCCGCGGGTCCTGGTGCAGGGCAATCCGCACTACCTCGGGCAGGCCGCCATCGTCGCCGAGATCCGCGCCATGCTCATGGCCGCGCTGCGATCGGCGGTCCTGTGGCGGCAGATGGGCGGGAGCCCCTGGGATTTCCTCCTGCGGCGCCGCGCGATGGCCGGGGCGGTGGACGACCTGCTGCGCTGAGGGGCCCCGGCACCAGACCTGGTGAAGGCGGCCGGAGATGGGGCTACTCTCCGCGGACCGCCAGCGTCCAGACCCGGAGCCCCCCATGCCGATCCACACCATCCTGTCCGGCCTGGAGTCCTCGCGCGACGCGCGGGAGGCCCTGTACAAGGAATTCCACCGCCATCCCGAGCTTTCGCTGCAGGAGTTCAGGACCGCCGACCGGATCGAGGAGGAGCTCAGGGCCTCGGGCATCGACGAGGTCCTCCGCATCGGCCGGACCGGGATCGTGGCCATCCTCCGCAACGGCGACGGCCCGGTGGTCGCGATGCGCGGCGACATCGACGCCCTCCCGATGGCGGAGCGCTCGGGCCGCGACTACGCCGCCGAAGGCGCCACCCAGGTCGACGAGGCCACCGGCAAGGAAACCCCGGTGGCGCACACCTGCGGCCATGACATGCACATCGTGTGCCTGCTGGGCGCGACCCAGGCCTTCCACGCGCACCGGGGCGAGTGGTCGGGCACCTTCGTCGCGGTGTTCCAGCCCGGCGAGGAGAACGCCGCCGGTGCCAGGGCCATGGTCCAGGCGGGCATCGTCGACAAGGTGCCGCGGCCCGACGTCTACTTGGGCCAGCACGTGCTCGGATCGCTTCCCGGCGGCGCGGTGGGCATCCGCAGCGGCCCGCTGTTCTCCGCCGCGGCCTCGATCGAGATCACCCTCCACGGCAAGGGCTCGCACGGTTCGATGCCCAACCTCGGCGTCGACCCGATCGTGCTCGGCTCCGCGATCGTGACCCGGCTGCAGGCCATCGTCGCCCGGGAGGTCGCGCCGAGGGAGACCGCGGTGGTCACCGTCGGAAGCTTCCACTCCGGCACCAAGTCCAACATCATCCCCGACTCCGCGGTGCTGCAACTCAACACGCGCGCCTTCGACAAGGGCGTCGAGAAGCACCTGCACGAGGCGATCGAACGCATCGTCCGCGCCGAGTGCGAAGCCGCCCGATCGCCGAAGCCGCCGGAGTTCCGCTACTACGACCAGTACCCGCTGACCGAGAACCACGACGAGCCCACGGCCCGGGTGCGTGCGGCCTTCGACGCGTATTTCGGCGAGGACTCGGTCGACATGGCGCCGGTCCCGGCCTCGGAGGACTTCTCGGTGATCCCGGACGCCTTCGGCTGCCCGTACACCTACTGGGGCCTGGGCGGCTGCGCGGACTGGAAGAACGCGCCCGGCAACCATTCGCCCTTCTTCGCACCGGACATCCACCCGACCCTCGACCGCGGCGTCGAGGCGATCGTGGTCGCCGCATCCCCCTGGCTGATCAAGGACAAGTGATGGCCACTGCAACCAGCTCGCCTTCCGCGGCCGACGGGTTCAAGGGCAACGATTCCGCCCTGCTGGGCATCGTGCTTGCCGTCGTCACCTTCTGGCTGTTCGCGCAGACCACGATGAACGTCGGCCCGCTCATGGCCGACGACGTCGGCATGCCGATGCCGCTGATGAACATCGCGATCTCGCTCTCTGCGCTGTTTTCCGGCATGTTCATCGTGGTGCTCGGCGGCCTCGGCGACCGCCATGGCCGGGTCCGGGTGGTCTTCCTCGGCAACGTGCTCAACATCGTCGGCTCGCTGCTGATCGCCTTCGCCATCGAAGGCGCCCTTGCCACGCCGATGATCCTGCTCGGCCGCATCCTCCAGGGC
>JAAZHF010000208.1 GCA_012510865.1 Gammaproteobacteria bacterium | reverse complement strand
TGCCGGCGCATCGGCGACCGCGCAGGCGAACGACGGGGACCGCGCGTCCGCGGACGCCTGACCCCGGCAGCGACCCCGCGTGCGCTCCAGCGCGTGCGCGGGGTCGGCCATGCCGTACTGGCTGGCCAGGCGCGCGAGCGCGATGTTGTCGTGGACCTGGAGCTTCTCGAACAGGCGCGTCTTGTGCGTGTTGATGGTCTTGGCGCTGAGGCTCAGCCGGCGGGCGATCTCCTCCTGGCGCATGCCCTGGATCAGGAGCATCGCGACCTCGGTTTCCCGCGGGGACAGCGCGTCGAAGGGCGACTCGTTGGCGTCCAGCCCCGAGAGCGCAAGCGATTGCGCGACCTTGCTCGCGAGGAACCTGCGCCCGGACGCGACCTCGCGGACGGCGCGCAGCAGTTCGCGCGCGTCGCCGCCCTTGCCGACGTAGCCCGCCGCCCCGGCGGCGATCATCCGCCTGGGCATCGGGCCGTCCTCCAGGACCGACACCACGATCACCCTGGGACCGTAGTCGCCGCGGACGATGCGCTCGGTCACCTCGAGCCCGCTGACGCCGGGCAGGTGCAGGTCGCAAAGCACGATGTCGGGCCTGAGCGTGCGGATCTCCGGAAGTGCGTCCTCGCCGCACTCGGCCTCGCCCACCACCTCGATGTCGGGCTCGGCCGACAGGATCATGCGCATCCCTGCGCGTACAAGCGCGTGGTCGTCAACCACGTAAACCTTGATGGTCATCCTTGTCCCCTCAAGACGTTTTCTGTCAACCCCGCAACGAGGCTAACCCCGCCCCAACGCACTCGCAAGCGACGCGGCGACGCAGTCCCGCCGCAAGTGTGACCGGCTCTGCAGTCCTTGCACCCGGAGCGCATTCAGGGCGCGCCGGATGGCGGAAGGGGTGTCCCCCGCGGGACTGAATCAAGCGCGCTCAATCTACTACAGAGACGCGTCGAAGCGCCGCTAATCCTTGTTGATTCTCGGGCCACGGTTGCATCAAGCGATACCAAGGCATAGCATCCAACCCCAGCCCTCCGCGTTGGTAGGGATGATGGGAACGGTCAAATGCCCAGAAAGCCGACCAAGGCGCTGTCCCCGGCGAAGCTCGCCACCCTGCCGCCAGGGATGCACGCCGCGGGGGAAGTCACCGGCCTGTACCTGCGGGTGTCGGCGTCTGGAACGGCGCGCAACTGGATTCTGAGGGCCGTCATCGGCGGCCGCAGGCGCGATATGGGGCTGGGAGGCTGGCCGGACGTGCCGCTGGCAGAGGCCCGTGAGCGCGCCCGTGCGGCCCGCAGGAAGATCACCGAGGAAGGCGTCGACCCCATCGCCGAGCGTCAAGCCAAGCGTGCGGATTTTCGTTCGATTCCCACCTTCAAGTGGTGCGCGGAGCAGACCATCGCGGCGAAGCGGCCGGGCTGGAAGAACGCCAAGCACGCCGACCAATGGGCGAACACGCTGGAGACCTACGCGTTCCCCGTCATCGGCAAGATGCCTGTCGACCAGGTGGGCGTCCCCGAGGTGCTGGCGGTGGTGTCGCCGATCTGGGAGACCAAGACCGAGACCGCCAAGCGCGTGCGTATGCGAATCGAGGCGGTGCTGGCCTGGGCCACGGTGTCGGGCTACCGCACCGGCGACAACCCGGCGCAATGGCGCGGCCGGCTGGAACACTCGCTGGCCCCACCGAACAAGGTCGCCAAGATCGAGCATCACGCCGCCCTGCCCTACACCGACATGCACGGCTTCATGCTGGCGCTACGGGCGCGGGACGGCATCGCGGCGCGGGCGCTGGAGTTCGCCATCCTGACCGCTGCACGGTCCGGCGAGGTACGCGGCGCCACATGGGCCGAAATCGACCTGGATCGCGCTGTGTGGACGATCCCCGCCGACCGCATGAAGGCAGGCCGCGAGCATCGGGTGTCGCTGTCACCGCGCGCTGTGGCCCTTCTGAGGGCCGTTCCGCGGGTCGCTGGCTCGCCGTATGTATTCACCGCCCCGAGGGGCGGGATGCTCTCCGACATGGCCCTGTCGGCGGTGCTGCGCCGGATGGAGGTCGACGCCGTGCCGCATGGGTTCCGATCGACCTTCCGGGACTGGGCAGCCGAGGTGTCCAGCTATCCCAACGAGATGGCCGAGATGGCGCTGGCGCACGCCATCAACTCCAAGACCGAGAAGGCGTACCGCCGCGGCGACATGCTCGCCAAGCGCGCCAAGATGATGGCCGACTGGTCCGACTACATCGACACCCGGCCGGCCGCCGGCAACGTGACCCCCTTCCGCCTGACCTCGAGGACCGGATGACCGGGTTCAAGAAATCCGGCGAAAGCCGGAGGTAAGCGGCCGAACCGGGCGCGGTAACGCCCGGCCGGCCTTCCACAACCGCCAACCTTAGGAGATGGCGACCATGGCAAGTGAAATCGTAGCAACCCCCGACCTCGACCTGGCGGCGCCGATCAGCGTCCTGAATGATTCGATCAACGCCCTGCTCTTTGCCGCCGGCAAGAGCGAGGACGAGGAGCTGAGCGGGGCGCTCTACTGCGTGGTGCACGGACTCACCGCAGCCCGCGAGCAGGTCATCGGCGCGGACGCCAAGCTGGACGCAATGCGCCTGGCCGCGGCGGCGCCGTAATACCCGTGACCAGGACGAGGCCACCGAAGGAAGCCCCGGCGAAGCGCCGGGGCGTAACGTTGATCGACCCGCCACCTGACCCGCCCACCATCATGGCGTTGGCGCTGGCAGACGACCGCGATGCGTTGCAGCACCAATATGAGGAAGCCCACAAGGAATGGGCCGCACAGGCGCGAGGGGCGATCCTGTTCGAACAAATGATCTATCAGTGCCAGTGCTGGGAGGACGCCGGCCTGGACGTGAAAGCCATCTTCAATGAGGTTCCTAACGCGCCTGAGATGGCTCGGGCGCTGCTCGCGATGACGCCAAGGCCGTCCGTCGAGATCCGAAAGCCCCGCCAGGGGAAATCGAAGTGGACGGAAGGCAGTCAAGCGAGGTTGGTCGTGGATGTCTACATCCTGCGGAACCGATCGAGCGGAGTGCTCACCAAGATGAGCGTGGCGAGCGCCTGCATGAACCTGACGAAGCGCAGCGGGTCGGAGTGGTATGCACGACATCATGGCGCGGCGAAGTCACTGGAGCGCCGCTACCGGGAGGCTCTGAAATCGCCCACAGGTCGGATCTTCGAGGCCCTGCTGTGGCTGCGCGAACAGTCAGGGACGAACGCGCCGCCCGAGTGGATGGACGAAGCTCTGGAGCGCATAGTCGCGCTCGCCGCCAAGCGCCCCTGAGCAAATAACCCCGGCGAAACTCGCGCCTGCCTGTGTTCCGCCGCTAGTCTGCGCCGACGCTGATCTCACGCAATGACGTGAGGTAGCAAGGTGCAATCACCCGACAAGGTTTCTCCGCCCCGCCCGGCGCCGATCGACTTCGCTCGACTTCCTGACTGCGCCCTGGTCCGACGCCGCGACCTGCTGGCCCCCTACGGCCCGGTGCCGTTCTCCTCGATGACGCTGCACCGGCGAGTGAAAGCCGGCGCATTCCCGGCGCCCGTCCGGCTGGAGGGCATGAACGCCTGGCGCTGGGGCGATGTCCGGGACTGGCTGGACAGCGCAGCTGACCGAGGTGCGGCATGACGGCGCCGCGAATCAGGCGGCTGCTGGACATCGGCGACCGCCGCGGTGCCGTCCGTCACTTCAACTACTGCCAGGCCAGCATCACGGCCCGCGAGCCGACCGCCATCCAGCGCGCCCTCGCCAATGCCGGCTGGAAGCCCGCCCACGTCGCGGCCGTCGACGCCATAAAGGAGCTGTACGGCGACAAGGGCAGCGAGGTGAAGTCGTGAGGCCCGCCGATGCCGCCGCCATCTACGCGGCCATGAGCGGCCCGCACGCCAGCGGCCTGGCCGCAGGGCTGGGCGAGGTTGGCAATGCGCTGGCCGAGCAGCTGGCGCGGCTGGAGATCCACCCTGACCCGCAAGAGTGCGTGCGAGTGGCCCGGAACCTCGAAGGCGCGGCACGGGCTGTCATGCGCCTGCGAAACGCGATGGAGGGCGAGCGCCGATGAACCCGACCCTCCAGAACGGAAGCGCCCCGGCCGCTGTGAACGGTCGAGGCGCAAGGAATAGCGGCGAGCGATTCCACGACAAGTCTGCCATCCACCTGGAGCGCCTGCAATGGCGGCTCTCTGCCTTTGCGCTGGCGCTGGATGCAGTACTGCCCGGCTTGGCCTACCTGCAACACGTCGTCGAAGTGGCGAAGCGCGGCGACGCCATGCCCGGCGATGCACCGTCAAGGCTGTACCGGCTGGCCCTGCAACTGCACGACCTGCGCGAAGTCCTCGAGGCGCCGATGCCGGAGGTGGGGCGATGAACCACGATCCCGCCGCCGTCACCAGGCTGCACCCGCTCGGCGCCGCGGTCCTGCGCGACGTGTACGACCACATCGGCCGATTCGTGGCCTACCCATCCGGTCACGCTCGCGTCGCCCATGCCCTGTGGATCGCACACACACACTTCATGGACGCGTGGGACACCACGCCGCGGCTCGCCTTCCTGTCACCGGAACCCGGAAGCGGCAAATCCCGCGCGCTGGAGGCGATGGAGCTACTGGTGCCGAACCCGGTCATTGCGGTGAACGCGACGCCGGCCTACCTGTTCCGGAAGATCGGCCAGGAGGATGGCAGGCCGACTGTCCTCTACGACGAGATCGACACGGTATTCGGCCCCAAGGCGCGCGAGAACGAAGAGACCCGCGGACTGTTGAATGCCGGCTATCGGAAACACTCGGTCGCCGGCCGGTGCGTGGTGCGCGGCAAGGAGGTATTCACCGAGGCGCTGCCCGCCTACTGCGCCGTGGCGATGGCCGGGCTGGGCAGCCTGCCCGACACCATCCTGACCCGCAGCGTCGTCATCCGAATGCGGCGCCGGGCGCCCACCGAGAAGATCGAACCCTATCGGCAGCGGGTCAACGGTCCGGCCGCCGAAGAGATCCGCGCGCGGCTGGAGCGATGGGCGCGGACGGCCGAGGAGCACATCGTGTTCCCCGAGATGCCCACGGGCGTGCAGGACCGCGATGCAGACGTGTGGGAGGCGCTGCTGGCGGTGGCCGACCTGGCCGGCGACGAGTGGCCGGACCTGGCC
>JAAZHF010000207.1 GCA_012510865.1 Gammaproteobacteria bacterium | reverse complement strand
GATCACCTTCGAGCGCACGATGAAGACCTCGCGGGCCTCGGGGTTCACGATCAGGTCGACGTAGCGCTGGCGGTAGCGCTGCTCGCCGTCGGACAGGCCGTGCCACTTGTCCGGCAGCGGCCGCAGCGACTTGGTCAGCAGGCGCAGCGAATCCGCCTTCACCGAGAGTTCGCCGGTGCGGGTGCGGGTCAGCCCGCCCTCCGCCGCGATGATGTCGCCGACGTCCCAGCCCTTGAAGGCCTCGTAGGCGGGGCCGAGCGCGTTGGACTGCAGGAACAGCTGGATCCGCCCGCTCACGTCCTGGATCTGCGCGAAGGCCACCTTGCCCATGACCCGCTTGGCGAGCATCCGTCCGGCGACGGACACGCGCCGCCCGCCGGCCTCCAGCGATTCCGCGGTCCAGGCTTCGGCATCGGCGTATTCGGCCTGGAGGTCGCCGGCCTCGTCGCCGCGGCGGAAATCGTTGGGGAACGCGATGCCGTGCTCACGCAGGGCCGCCAGCTTTCCGCGGCGCTCGGCGATGAGGCTGTTTTCGTCAGCGGCGGGCCGGGACTGGTCGGGGGTGGTCATGGACTTCTCTTGGATAGTAGGAGCAGCTGCTGTGGGAGCAGCTATAGCTGCGATTGCCACCGCGATCAAACCGCGTCCGTGCGCTTCGCCCCGGCCTCCAGCCCCGACTTCAGGCTGGCTTCGATGAACTCGTCGAGGTCGCCGTCGAGCACGTTCTGGGTGTCGGAGCGTTCGATGCCGGTGCGAAGGTCCTTGATCCGGCTCTGGTCGAGCACGTAGTTGCGGATCTGGTTGCCCCAGCCGATGTCGGACTTGGTCGCCTCGACCGCATCGCGCTCGGCGTTGCGCTTCTGGATCTCGAGCTCGTAGAGCTTCGCCGCCAGCATCTTCATCGCGGTGTCGCGGTTGGAGTGCTGGCTGCGGCCGGTCTGGCAGGCCACCACGATCCCCGTCGGGACGTGGGTGATGCGCACCGCCGACTCCGTCTTGTTGACGTGCTGTCCACCGGCGCCCGAGGACCGGTAGACGTCGGTGCGCAGGTCCGCGGGATTGATCTGGATGTCGATGCTGTCGTCGACCTCGGGCGACACGAACACCGAGGTGAAGCTGGTGTGGCGCCGGTTGTCGGAGTCGAAGGGCGACTTGCGCACGAGGCGATGGACCCCGGTTTCGGTCTTGAGCCAGCCGTAGGCGTAGTCGCCCTCGACCCGCACCGTCGCCGACTTGATGCCGGCGACCTCGCCGCCGCTGGCTTCCATGATCTCGGTCTTCCAGCCGCGGTCCTCGGCCCAGCGCAGGTACATGCGCAGCAGCATCTCCGCCCAGTCCTGGGCCTCGGTGCCGCCGGCCCCGGCCTGGATGTCCAGATAGGCATTGGCCGAGTCCATGCGCCCGGAGAACATGCGCTGGAACTCGAGCTTCTCGACCTGGGCGGCGAAGCGCTCGACGTCGGCCTCGATCGCGGCCACGGTTTCCTCGTCGTCCTCCGCTTCGGCCAGCTCGAGCAGCTCCGCGGTCCCGCCGAGGCCCTCGGTCAGGTCGCGGATGCCGTTGACGGTCCGGTCGAGCAGCGAGCGCTCGCGCCCGAGCGCCTGGGCGCGCTCCGGGTCGTTCCAGACGTCCGGGT
>JAAZHF010000206.1 GCA_012510865.1 Gammaproteobacteria bacterium | reverse complement strand
CCTGGCAGGCGTGGCCGCGATCACGGGGGCCACGGCCCACCGGCGCCGCGCCGCGTCGCGGCGGCCGGCAGCCGCCCTGGCCGGCCAGGTCGCCGCCGGCGACGCGCGCCGGTGAGCATGGGAGCGCACGCCCGCGGCCTGTGGATGGCGGTCGCGGCCTTCGTCATCTGGGGCCTGATGCCGCTGTACTGGCACCTGCTCAAGCACGTGCCCTCGCTGCAGGTCGTGGCGCACCGAGCGCTGTGGTCGGCGGTGCTGGTCGCGGCCTGGCTCACCCTGACCCGCGGCCGCGGCTGGCTGCGCGCGGTGCTGGAGCGGCCGCGGCTGGCGGGCATGCTGTTCGCGTCCGGCATGCTCATCGGCTTCAACTGGAGCCTGTACGTGTGGGCGGTCAATGCCGGCCACGTCGTCGAGTCCAGCCTCGGCTACTTCATCAACCCGCTGCTCAACGTCGTGATCGGCGTGGCCTTCCTGCGCGAGCGGCTGGTGCCGGCGCAGTGGGTGGCGGTGGCGCTGGCGGCCTGCGGCGTGCTCTGGCTGACCTTCAACTACGGGAGCTTCCCGTGGATCGCGCTGTCGCTGGCGGGCTCGTTCGCGCTCTACGGGCTGATCCGCCGCCAGGCCGAGGTCGATGCCGTGGCCGGCCTCGGCGTGGAGAACCTCTACCTGCTGGTGCCGGCGGCGGCCCTGCTCGCCTGGCTGGAACTCGACGGCAGCGGCGGCTTCACCGACCTGCGCTGGGGCGCCGGCGGAAACCTGCTGCTGGCGCTCGGCGGGGCGCTCACCGCGCGGCCGCTGAGCGGATTCGCCTACGCGGTGCGCCGGGTGTCGCTGTCCACCGTCGGCCTGCTGCAGTACCTGGCGCCGACCCTGCAGCTGCTGTGCGGCGTGCTGGTCTTCGGCGAACCCTTCGGCCGCGACCGCGCCATCGGCTTCATCGTGATCTGGTGCGGGCTCGCGGTATTCGCGGTCGACGGCTTCGTGCGCGCGCGGCGGCGGATCGTGGCCCAGCAGGCCTGACCCGCCGCCGCGCGTGCGTCAGGCCGCCCGCAGCGCGTCGGTCACCGGCATCGTCGCCGCGCGCACGGCCGGGAACAGGCCGCCGACGAAGCCGATCGCGAGCGCCCATTTCAGCCCCTGCCACAGCAGCCCGGGCGTCACCCTGAACTCGAAGGTCAGCTGGGCAACGCCGCCGGCCAGCGTCGACGCGGTGTAGCCGTTGAACACCAGCCATGCGAGCAGCCCGCCGACCGCCCCGCCGAGCGCGGCCAGGAGCATGGTCTCCAGCATCACCGCCACCACCACGGGCGCACCGCGGAAGCCGATCGCGCGCAGCGTCGCGATCTCCCGCGCGCGCGAGGCGACGCTGGCGAACATGGTGTTGAGCGCGCCGAAGATCGCGCCGATCGCCATGATCGAGCCGACCACGATGCCGATGATGCGCAGCACCTTCGACACGCCCTCGGACTGCCCCTTGAAGTAATCGAGCGTCGTCTGCGCCTCGACCTGCAGGCGCGGATCGGCGTCGAGCGTGGCCTTGAAGGCCTTGAACGCGGAGGGGCTGGAGAGACGGGCGAACACCGAGGCGCGGCTGCTCCCGCGGCGGTAGGTGGTGGCCACGACCTCGGCGTCGGCCCACATCTCCGACTCCATCGAGTCGCCGGACTCGAACACCCCGACCACCGTCCAGGGCTGGTTGCCCAGGCGCACCTCGGTGCCCGGGTCGAGGCCGAGGAACTGCCGGCGCGCGCCCTTGCCGACCACCAGCTCGCGCTTGCCGGGCTCGAAGCGCCGGCCCTCCACCAGGGCCACGTTGGGCCGCACCGCCCAGGCCATCGGACCGACGCCGCGGAGCTGGACGCTGCCATCCTCGCCCTCGGCACCGCCCCGGATCGGGAGGTTGGCGGCCACCACCAGCTCCGGAGAAGCAAGCGGCAGGTCGTCCGCGTCGCGCGCGATCTCGGGCGCGCGCTCGATCGTGGTGATCGCCTCGCGGGCCAGCACCGACATGAGCTCGGCCGAGGATCCGCCGCGCAGCACGATCGCGGTCGATTCGTCGCCGCTGCTGCTGACCGTGTGGCGGTAGCCCTCGGACATCGCCAGCAGGGCCACCAGCACGCCGACGACGCCGGCGATGCCGACCACGACGACCGACGACGAGCCCAGGCGCTGCGCCAGGGTGCTGACGCCCACGCGCGTCACCGAAGCCGCCTGGCGCCCGCTGCGGGTGAGCAGCATCCACAGCGCGAAGGCGACCGCCAGCGCAAGCAGTGCCTGCCATGGCAGCGCGATCCAGGCGGCGAGCGCCACCACCAGCACCGCGACGAGGCCGGCTGCGCGCAGGAAGGACTTGAGTCTGTTCATGGCGTGCTCCTCAGCGGCCCGCGAGGGCGTCGACGATGTTCAGGCGCATGGCGCGGATCGCCGGCAGGGCGCCCACCAGGAGGCCGATGCCCAGCATCAGGGCCAGGCCGATGAGCCAGCTCTGCAGCCCGACCGGCGGCAGGTTGACAATGCCGCCGCTGCCCGCGGTCGCGGCCGCGCCGACCACCGCCGCGAGTCCGAGTCCCAGCACGCCGCCGATCACCACCATCAGCATCGACTCGGCCAGGACCATGGCCAGCACGCTGCCGCTTGAGAACCCGATGGTCTTCAGCACCGCAAGCTCGGAGGTCCGCTCGCGGACCGCCTGCGCCATGGTGTTCCCGGTCAACAGCAGCAGGGTGAAGAACACGGCGCCCATGATCGAGCCCACGATCAGTCCGATGTCGGCCATCTGCTTGAGCTGGGAGGCCATCGCCGCCTGCTCGCTCATGGTCTTGGTCTCGTGCGGCGAGTTGGCCGAGAGCGCGTCGATCGCCTTGGCCGCGGCGTCGCTGCGGCGCACGTCCGAGACCCGGCTGATGTACCAGCCCACGTCACCGTCCACGTACGGCGTGGATTCGGCGAAGTAGTCGTAGTGCATCAGGATCAGCGCCTCGGTGAATCCGGCGCTCCTGCCTTCCTTCGCGCGCAGGACGCCGACGATGTCGAAGGCCCAGTCGAGGCTGCCGTCGCTGTTGGGATAGAT
>JAAZHF010000205.1 GCA_012510865.1 Gammaproteobacteria bacterium | reverse complement strand
GTGGTCGGTTATCAAGACCTTCCAGCCGAGCGCCCTGGCCGCGTCGACGCCGGCATGGCAGGCGATCCCGTGGTCCACGGTCACCAGCAGGTCGGGTCGCAGCGGCGCCAGTTCCGCCACCAGCGCCGGCGACAGGCCGTAGCCGTGCACCATGCGGTTGGGCACCGCGTGCAGCACCCCGCTCGCGCCGAGCATGCGCAGGCCGCGCACCGCTAGCGCGCACGCGGTGGCGCCGTCGGCATCGAAGTCGCCCACGACCAGGATGCGGCGCCCGGCGGCGATCGCATCGGCCAGCAGCGCCGTCGCCCGGTCGAGGTCGAGCATGCCGTGGGGCGGGACCAGCCCGGCGAGCCGGGGGCGCGCCTCGTCCGGGCCCGACGCTCCGCGCGCGAGGTAGATGCGGCGCAGGAGCGGCAGGATGTCGGGGGGCCAGTTGGCAGCGCCGTCCGCCGCGACGGCCGGTCGACGGCGGATCCTGCGGGCCGGCGTCATTCCGCCGGCCAGGCCAGCGGGGCGCGCCAGAATCGCAGCGCGTGGGCGCGCCGCGTCCCGAAGCGCCAGCCGGCGGCGTCATCCAGCCGCAGCCCGGCGATGTCGCCGGCGCGCAGTGCGTCGAGCGCAGGCGCCAGCCAGTCGCGTTCGATCCACTCGAGGTCGCGGGTGCCCTCGAGGTCGTAGACGCCGGGCGCCCTGCCGAAGCGCTCGGGCAGCTCCGCTGCGCGCCCGCCGGCCGCGGCCAGTGCGCGCGCCGTGTCGTCGCCGCTGAAGCCGGTGGCGCCGTGCGCCACGGTGGCCGCGGGCAGGCGCCCGCCGCCCCAGAACCACAGCGCGTTGACCGGCGAGCGGCCCTCGGCCGTCCGCCGGGCGTTGAAGGGATGGTTGTGCAGGGTCACCTGGGCTTCGCTCGCCAGCGCCCGCCAGCGCCTGCCCTCGGGGCTGGTGTCCAGGTGGTCGAAGACGTCCTCGCCCAGGGCATCCCCCGGGTCCGAGAACGCCGGCACCCGGGCCTCCGCCGGCAGCCGCAGGTACCAGCGCGCCGGATGCGGCGCATCGAGCGTGAACCCGGCGTCGCCGAACAGCGGCCGCAGCGCCGCCAGCAGTTCGTCGCAGTCCGCGCGCGACAGGCCCAGCGCTTCGCCGTGCGCCAGCAGGCGCACGCCGTTGATGTCCGGGCGCAGCCAGGCGGGATCCGCCCGCAGCCAGCAGGCACCGGCCGCATCGCCCGCATCGGCCTGGCGCGACAGGGCCGCGATCGGCCAGCCGTCGCCGCGCAGCGGGAAGTGCCGCAGCAGCTGCGCCCGCCGCCCCGCCTCGCCGGCGGGCGCCGGGTCGCCGCGGCCCAGCCGTTTCGCGGTGGCCGCGGACAGGCGCTGCCTCCCGAGCCGCACGGCGGCCGGGAGCAGCAGGGTGACGATGGCATCGTGGCCCGGCACGCCGGATCAGCCGTAGGCGACCTCGACGATCTCGTACTCGCTGGTGCCGCCTGGCGCCTCGATCGTGACGACATCGCCGGCGTGCCTGCCGATCAGCGCGCGCGCGACCGGCGAGGAAATCGCGATCAGGCCCTGCTTGATGTCGGCCTCGAGGTCTCCGACGATCTGGTAGCGGGTCTCGTTGCCGGTCTCCTCGTCAGCCAGCAGCACCTTGGCCCCGAAGACGACCTTGTCGCCGACGTTCAGCGACGAGACGTCGATGACCTGCGCGTGCGAAAGCTCGCTCTCGAGCTGCTTGATGCGGCCCTCGATGAAGCCCTGCTGCTCGCGCGCGGCGTGGTACTCGGCGTTCTCTTTCAGGTCGCCGTGGGCACGCGCCTCGGCGATCGCATTGATGACGGCCGGGCGCTGGACGCTCTTCAGCTCCTCCAGCTCCGCGCGCAGGCGCTGCGCTCCCTGTGCCGTGATCGGTGGTCTCATGTCCGCTTCAACTCCTCGTGCAGTTCGTGCAGGGCCCACACCGGGCCACTGCCGCGATAGTCCAGAGAATGCAGCAGGGCCTTCGCACCGGCAATGGTGGTCGAATAGGTCACCCGCTGCTGCAGCGCCTCGCGGCGGATCGAGAACGAGTCCGCGATCGCCTGGCGCCATTCGGTGGTATTGACGATGTAGGCGATGTCGCCGTTCTTGATCAGGTCGACGATGTGCGGCCGGCCTTCGGCGACCTTGTTGACCTGCTCGCAGGCGACGCCGTGCTCGCGCAGCCAGTTGGCCGTGCCCGAGGTCGCGACCAGCGAGAACCCGCGCGCCAGCAGCGCGCTGGCCACCGGCAGGAGCCGCTTCTTGTCCGGGCCGCGGACCGACACGAAGGCCTTCCCGGGCGTCGGCGCGCGGATGCCCGCCGCCTCCTGGGCGCGGGCGAAGGCCGCGCCGAAGTCCTGCCCCACGCCCATGACCTCGCCGGTGGAGCGCATCTCCGGCCCGAGGATCGGGTCCACGCCCTGGAACTTGGCGAAGTGGAAGATCGCCTCCTTGACCGAGTAGTAGCCCGGCACGACCTCCTCGGTCGCGCCCTGGTCGGCCAGGCTGCGCCCGGCCATGCAGCGCGCCGCGATCCTGGCCAGCGGCACCCCGGTGGCCTTGGACACGAACGGGACCGTGCGCGAAGCGCGCGGGTTCACCTCCAGCAGGTAGATGGTGTCCTCGCCCTCCTCGCCCGCCTGCACGGCGAACTGGGTGTTCATCAGGCCGACGACCTTCAGTTCGCGCGCCAGCGCCGCCACCTGCTCGCGCAGGAGCGCCTTCGTGTCCTTCGACAGCGAGTACGGCGGCAGCGAGCAGGACGAATCGCCGGAATGCACGCCCGCCTCCTCGATGTGCTCCATGACGCCACCCACCAGGACCCGGCCGTCGGCGTCGGCGATCACGTCGATGTCGACCTCGATCGCGTTGTCGAGGAAGCGGTCGAGCAGCACCGGCGAGTCGTTCGACACCTTCACCGCCTCGCGCATGTAGCGCTCGAGGTCGGCGTCGGCGTGCACCACTTCCATCGCGCGGCCGCCCAGTACGTAACTCGGGCGCACCACCAGCGGGTAGCCGACCTCGCGCGCCAGCACCAGGGCCTCTTCGGCGCTGCGGGCGGTGCGGTTGGGAGGCTGCTTCAGCCCGAGGCCGTCGACCAGCTTCTGGAAGCGCTCGCGGTCCTCGGCCAGGTCGATCGAATCCGGCGAAGTGCCGATGATCGGCACGCCGTTGGCCTCGAGCGCGCGCGCCAGCTTCAGCGGGGTCTGGCCGCCGTAATGCACGATCACGCCCTTCGGCTTCTCCAGCTCCACGATCTCGAGCACGTCCTCGAGCGTCACCGGCTCGAAGTACAGGCGGTCGGAGGTGTCGTAGTCGGTCGAGACCGTCTCCGGGTTGCAGTTGACCATGATGGTCTCGTACCCGTCCTCGCGCAGCGCGAGCGCCGCGTGCACGCAGCAGTAGTCGAACTCGATGCCCTGGCCGATCCGGTTGGGGCCGCCGCCCAGAACCATGATCTTGTCGCGCCCGGTCGGGGCGGCCTCGCACTCGTCCTCGTAGGTCGAGTACAGGTAGGCGGTGGTGGTCGCGAACTCGGCGGCGCAGGAGTCCACGCGCTTGTACACGGGGCGGATGCCGAAGGCCCGTCGCAGGGCGCGCACGGCCTTCTCCTCCACCCCGACCAGGCCGGCCAGGCGGGCGTCGGAGAAGCCCATGCGCTTGAGGGCGCGCAGGCGGCCGGCGTCCAGCCCGTCCACCCCCGCCGCCGCCACCTCGCGCTCCGCGGCGACGATGTCCTCCACCTGGTCGAGGAACCATGGGTCCACCCAGGACAGGCCATGCACCTCGTCCACGGTCATCCCGGCGCGGAAGGCGTCGGCGATGTGGAACAGGCGCTCCGGACCCGGCTCGCGCAGTTCACGCCTGAGGGCGGCGAGGCCGTCCTCGCTGGCCAGGTCCAGTCCGGTCGGGTCCAGGCCGGACTTGCCGGTCTCCAGCCCGCGCAGCGCCTTCTGCAGCGACTCCTGGAAGCTGCGGCCGATGGCCATCACCTCGCCCACCGACTTCATCTGCGTGGTCAGGCGCGAATCGGCCTGCGGGAACTTCTCGAACGCGAAGCGCGGGATCTTGGTGACCACGTAGTCGATGCTGGGCTCGAACGAGGCCGGGGTCCTGCCGCCGGTGATCTCGTTCTTCAGTTCGTCGAGCGTGTAGCCCACGGCCAGCTTGGCCGCGACCTTGGCGATCGGGAAGCCGGTGGCCTTGGACGCCAGCGCCGAGGAACGCGACACGCGCGGGTTCATCTCGATCACCACCACGCGCCCGGTCTCGGCGTTGATGCCGAACTGCACGTTGGAGCCGCCGGTGGCGACGCCGATCTTGCGCAGCACGTCGATCGACGCCTGGCGCAGGCGCTGGTACTCGCGATCGGTGAGCGTCTGCGCGGGCGCGACCGTGATCGAGTCGCCGGTGTGCACGCCCATGGCGTCGAGGTTCTCGATCGAACAGACGATGATGCAGTTGTCCGCGGTGTCGCGGACCACCTCCATCTCGAACTCCTTCCAGCCCAGCACCGACTCCTCGACCAGAATCTCGCCCACCGGCGAGAGCTCGAGCCCGCGCTTGGCGATCTCCTCGAACTCCTCGCGGTTGTAGGCGATGCCGCCGCCGCTGCCGCCGAGCGTGAACGAGGGCCGGATGATGGTGGGGTAGCCCACCTTGGCCTGGATCGCAACCGCCTGCTCGAAGGTCTTCGCGACCTCGGCCTTGGGGCATTCCAGCCCGATCTCCTGCATCGCCACGCGGAACAGCTCGCGGTCCTCGGCCATGCGGATGGCGTCGCGCTTCGCGCCGATCAGCTCGACGCCGTACTTTTCCAGCACGCCGTTGTCGGCGAGGTCGAGCGCGCAGTTGAGCGCCGTCTGGACGCCCATCGTCGGCAGCAGCGCGTCCGGCTTCTCCTTGGCGATGATCTTCTCGACCGTCCGCCAGTTGATCGGCTCGATGTAGACCGCGTCCGCCGTGTCCGGGTCGGTCATGATGGTCGCCGGGTTGGAGTTCACCAGCACCACGCGGTAGCCCTCCTCGCGCAGGGCCTTGCAGGCCTGCGCGCCGGAGTAGTCGAACTCGCAGGCCTGGCCGATGACGATCGGACCGGCGCCGATGATGAGGATGGTCTTGAGGTCGGTGCGCCTTGGCATCAGTGCCGCGCCTCCATCAGCGCGATGAAGCGGTCGAACAGGTGGGAGACGTCGTGCGGGCCGGGGGCGGCTTCCGGGTGGCCCTGGAAGCCGAAGGCCGGGGCGTCGTCGAGCGCGATGCCCTGGTTGGTGCCGTCGAACAGCGAGCGGTGGGTCACCCGCACGCCGGCCGGCAGCGTGGCCTCGTCGATGGCGAAGCCGTGGTTCTGCGAGGTGATCATCACCCGGCCCGACTCGAGGTCCTGCACCGGATGGTTGGCGCCGTGGTGGCCGTTGGGCATCTTCATCGTGCGTGCGCCCACGGCCAGCCCGAGCAGCTGGTGGCCGAGGCAGATCCCGAACACCGGCACCCTCGCGGCCAGCACGTCCCTGATCGCGGCGATCGCGTAGTCGCAGGGCTCCGGGTCCCCTGGCCCGTTGGACAGGAACACGCCGTCGGGCCGGAGGGCCAGCGCCTCGGCCGCGGTCGTGCGCGCCGGCACCACCGTCACGTCGCAGCCGCGTTCGGCGAGCATGCGCAGGATGTTGCGCTTCACCCCGAAGTCCCAGGCGACCACGCGGAAACGGGGCGCGGCGCGCTTCCAGTCGCCGCGGTCGAGGTCGAGCCCGCCCTCGGTCCACTGGTAGCGGGCCCGCGTGCTGACCACCTCGGCCAGGTCCATGCCCTTGAGGCCCGGGAACTTCCGTGCCGCCTCGACCGCGCGGTCGACGTCGATGTCGCCGGCCATCACCGCGCCGCTCTGGGAGCCGCGCTCGCGCAGCAGCCGGGTCAGGCGGCGGGTGTCGATCCCCGCGATCGCGACCACGCCGCGGTCGGCCAGCCATTCCGGCAGCGCGACGCGGCTGCGCCAGCTGCTCGGGCGGCGCGGCACGTCGCGGACCACCAGCCCCGCCGGCCAGACCTGGGCGGACTCGTCGTCCTCCGGGTTGCAGCCCGTGTTTCCGATGTGCGGATAGGTCAGGGTGACGATCTGGCGGGCATACGAGGGGTCGGTGAGCACCTCCTGGTAGCCGGTCATGGCCGTGTTGAACACGACTTCGCCGACGGAGAGGCCGGGCGCGCCGACGGAAACGCCTTCGAAGACGGTCCCGTCTTCGAGCACGAGGATTGCGGGTGGGGTCACTGGCGGTCGCCTACGTGGGGTTGCAAGACACCGCCGGCCCGGCTTCGGCCGGCCCGGAGGCAAGAGGATCAGGCGAGCGGGAATATTACCGGCGCGGACCGGGACGCGCCAGCGCGGGCGCCGTTCAGGCGGGCTGGAACAGGTCGCGCAGGCGCCAGCGGCCGGGCCCGCGTGCGCGCAGCCGCGCCGCAGCCAGCAGTGCGCCGCGTGCGAAGACGTCGCGGCTGGTGGCACGGTGCACCAGCTCCAGGCGCTCGCCCGCCCCCGTGAACTGGACCAGGTGCTCGCCGACCACGTCGCCGGCGCGGAGGCTGGCGAAGCGCGGGCTGGCCCCGGCGCGGCCCGCGGCCGCCCCGAGCACCAGCGCGGTGCCCGAGGGTGCATCCTTCTTCTGCACGTGGTGGGTCTCGACGATGTCGCAGTCCCATCCGGCGAGCGCTGCGGCGGCCCGTTCCACCAGGTCCTCGAGCACGGCCACGCCGAGGCTGAAGTTCGCCGCCCACAGCACCGGGATGGCCGTGCCCGCGGCGTCGAGCGCGGCCTGCTGCGCGTCGGACAGGCCGGTCGTGCCCGAGGCCAGCCCGGCGCCACGGGCGCGGCACAGGGCCAGCAGCGGGTCGAACGCTTCCGGCAGGCTGAAGTCGATGGCGACGTCGAAGTCCGGCACCCCGGCCAGCTCGCGTACCGCGAACTGCGGCACGCCGTCGACCACGCGCTGCGACGGGCTGCGCGACACGGCCGCGACCACGGTGCAGCCAGGGACGCCCTCCGCGCACAGGCGGAGCACGGTGCGGCCCATGCGGCCGCTGGCGCCGTGCACGAGGAGGCGCGTGCTGTCGTGGTTCGGGCCCATGCGCTCCCCCGTCACCCGGCCACATGCCGGTGCGCCGCGATGCTAGCTCCAATGCGCCAGGGGGGAAACCCGCGCCGGGGGCTCAGGAGGTCATGCGCTCCCAGAACCCCTTCACGCCGTCGACGAAGGTGCTGGACTTCGGCGAATGGCGGCGCGCGCCGTCGCCCACGAACGTCGCCTCGAACTTCTCCAGCAGTTCGCGCTGCTCGCTGGTCAGGTTGACCGGCGTCTCCACCACGACCTTGCAGTAGAGGTCGCCCGGCGCGCGGCTGCGAACCGACTTGACGCCCTTGTCGCGCAGGCGGAAGACCTTGCCGGTCTGGGTCTCGGCGGGGAGCCGGATCTCGGCCGCGCCGCCCAGGGTCGGCACCCGCACGACGTCGCCCAGGGCCGCCTGCGAGATCCGGATCGGGACGTCGCAGTGCAGGTCGTCGCCGTCGCGCTGGAAGATCGCATGCGGGCGCACGCGGATCTCGACGTACAGGTCACCGGGCGCCGTGCCCGGCGGGCCGGCCTCGCCCTCGCCGGCCAGGCGGATGCGGTCGCCGGTGTCGACGCCGGCAGGCACCTTCACCGACAGCACCTTCTCCTCTTCGACCCGGCCGTTGCCGCCGCAGGATGGGCACGGGCTGCGGACGGTTTCCCCCCGCCCGCGGCAGGCGTGGCAGGGCTGCTGCATCGAGAAGATGCCGCGCTGGAAGCGGACCTGTCCCCTGCCGTGGCAGGTGTCGCAGGTCTCGAGCCGGCCGTCCTCGGAGCCCGTGCCGTCGCAGGGCCCGCACTCGACCAGCGTCGGCAGCTCGATGCGGCGTTCGACGCCTGCCACCGCTTCTTCCAGCTCGAGCTCCATCACGTAGCCGATGTCGGCCCCGCGGCGCGGGCCGCGCGCCCCGCCGCCGAAGATGTTCCCGAAGATGTCCCCGAAGATGTCGCCCATGTCGGCGCCGCCGAACCCGGGCCCGGCATTGCCACCGCCCATGCCGTGCTCGAAGGCGGCATGGCCGTGCTGGTCGTACAGGCGGCGCTTGCCGCCGTCGGACAGGACCTCGTAGGCCTCCTTGCACTCCTTGAAGCGCGCCTCGGCCTCCGCGTCGCCGGGATTGCGGTCCGGGTGGTACTTCATCGCACACCGGCGATAGGCCTTCTTCAGCTCGTCCTCGCCCGCGTTGCGGGCGACCCCGAGGACCTCGTAGTAGTCGCGCTTGCTCATCGATCAGTCCGTGCTGCCCCGCGGACCCGGTGCCGCGGGTCCGGATGCGCGGCGGGACCGGATCCGGTCCGGTCCCCGCCGCGGCGTCTCCATCGCGGCCCTGGCCGCTCCCACGACCGCAGGGCGGTCAGGCCTTGCCGTCCTCGTCCTTGACCTCGGTGAACTCCGCGTCGACGACGTCGTCGGCCGGCGCCGGGCCGGCGCCACCCGCTTCGCCCCCGGGCGCCTGGCCCCCGGCCGCGGCGGCCGCGAACAGCGACTGCGCGGCCTCCTCGAGCGCCTTGGTCCTGGCCTCGATCTGGGCCTTGTCGTCGCCCTTCATCGCGGTCTCGACGGCGGCGATCGCGGCCTCGACCCGGCCGATGACGTCGCCGGGCACCTTGTCGCCATTGTCCTTGATGGCGCTGCGGGTCCCGTGCACCAGGGCGTCGGCCTGGTTGCGGGTCTGCACCAGTTCGTGGAACTTCCTGTCGTCCTCGCGGTGCGCCTCCGCGTCGGCCACCATGCGCTGGATCTCTTCGTCGGACAGGCCCGAGCCGGCCTTGATCTCGACCTTCTGCTCCTTCCCGGTCTTCTTGTCCTTCGCCGTGACGTGGACGATGCCGTTGGCGTCGATGTCGAACGACACTTCGACCTGCGGCATCCCGCGCGGCGCCGGCTCGATGCCGGTGAGGTCGAACTTGGCCAGCGACTTGTTGAAGCGGGCCTGTTCGCGCTCGCCCTGCAGCACGTGCACGGTCACCGCCGACTGGTTGTCCTCGGCCGTGGAGAAGGTCTGCGAGGCCTTGGTCGGGATGGTGGTGTTCTTCTCGATGATCTTGGTGAACACGCCGCCCAGGGTCTCGATGCCGAGGCTCAGCGGGGTCACGTCGAGCAGCAGCACGTCCTTGACGTCGCCGGCCAGCACGCCGCCCTGCACCGCGGCGCCGATGGCGACCGCCTCGTCGGGGTTCACGTCCTTGCGCGGCTCCTTGCCGAAGAACTCGGCCACGGCCTGCTGCACCTTGGGCATGCGGGTCTGGCCGCCGACCAGGATCACCTCGTCGACGTCGCTGGCGCGCAGCCCGGCGTCGTTGAGCGCCACGCGGCAGGGCTCGATCGTCTTCTTGACCAGGTCCTCGACCAGCGCCTCGAGCTTGGCCCGGGTCAGCTTGATGTTGAGGTGCTTCGGCCCGGAGGCGTCGGCGGTCACGTACGGCAGGTTGACCTCGGTCTGCTGCGAGCTCGACAGCTCGATCTTGGCGCGCTCCGCGGCGTCCTTCAGGCGCTGCAGGGCCAGCGGGTCCTTGCGCAGGTCGATGCCCTGGTCCTTCTGGAACTCCTCGACCAGGTAGTCGATGACGCGCTTGTCGAAGTCCTCGCCGCCGAGGAAGGTGTCGCCGTTGGTGGCCAGCACCTCGAACTGCTTCTCGCCGTCGACCTGCGCGATCTCGATGAGCGACACGTCGAAGGTGCCGCCGCCGAGGTCGTAGACCGCCACCTTGCGGTCGCCGCCGCCCTTGTCCAGCCCGTAGGCCAGCGCGGCCGCGGGCGGCTCGTTGATGATGCGCTTGACGT
>JAAZHF010000204.1 GCA_012510865.1 Gammaproteobacteria bacterium | reverse complement strand
GTCGCGCACCGTCGAGCGCCTGCGCGAGGCGGTCGCGGCGACGCGTGCGCTGCCCGGCAAGCGCCTGCGCGTGTTCCCGGACCTCGAACCCGCCGTGCGGGCGCGTGCCCGTGCAGGAGGCCTCGACGAGGCGGCGGCGCGGCTGCTGGTGGAGCGCGGGACCCGGCCCGTCGACGGCGGCTGGACCTGGAGCAGCGATCCGCGGCTGACCCTGCCGACGATGGTGCGCATGACCGAGGCACAGGTCGAGGACCTGGTGGCGGGCATCACCTGCCCGACGAGGGTCGTCTTCGCCGACCCGGCCCAGCCCTACCTGCCGGACGGGCTGCGGCGTGCGCGCGCCGCGCTTCTGCCTGCCGGCGAACTGACCGTGCTGGCCGGCGGCCACCACCTGCACATGGAGCAGCCGCGCGAAGTGGCCGCGGTGGTCGCGGGCTTCCTCGGCGGCTGACGGCGACTACTGGCGGTCCCGCGCCCTCAGCTGGATGCCGACCATGAGCTGGTCGTCGCCGCGGCGGGTGAAGGTATAGGTCGCCTCGCGTCCGTCGCGGCTGAAGCCGAGCATGGCGCTCTCCGCCTGCTGCATCGCCAGCGTCTGCGACCAGCCCTTGCCTTCCATCGCTTCGCGCGCGCTGTCGAACATCGCGGCCACCGAGCCGTCGGCCTCCAGGCTCACCAGCCGGGCGCCGCCGATGTCCATCACGCTGCTGACGCCGTAGCTCGCGGGCAGGAACAGGTCGTCGGGGAAGTCGGCGGGCAGCGCGATGCCCTCGCCCGTGGCGATGGTCACCTCGCCTTCGGGAGTGCTGATGCGCATGCGGTTGCCGTCGCGGTCCACCGCAACCTTTTCGCCGCTGGCACGTTCGATGGCCGCCTCGGCGGCGGCGTCGGCCGCACGCTGGCAGCCGGCGGCGCCGGACAGGACGGCGCTGGCCAGGAGCAGGGAAAGCAGTGGATGGTGCATGGGTCCCCCGGAAGCGCCGACATGGATGCCTGATGCGTACAACGGCCTCAGTCGGGCGGACCGGCCAGCACCCGCAGCATCGCCTTGAGCCGGCGGCCGTGCTCGCGGAAGTAGTCGCGCTCCGCGCGCCACTCCGGGAAGCGCGCCTCGACCTCGGACCAGAACGCCGATGAATGGTCGGCGCGGACCAGGTGGCAGAGCTCGTGCACGAGCACGTATTCGAACGCCGACGGACGGCCGAGGACCAGCGACAGGTCCAGCGCGAGCGTGCCGTCGGGCGCCAGCGAGCCCCACTGCGAGGACATCGGCCTCAGCCGGATCCGCGCCGGCGCGCGCGGCAGGCCGGGGAGGTAGCGCGGCAGCCAGGCGCCGAGGTCGGCGCGCGCCTCGCCTTCGTAGAAGTCGCGCAGCGCGCGGCGCAGGGCCGCAGCGCCACCGCGCCGCGTGTGGCGGAACACGAGCCCGTCGCCGTCGCGCGCCACGCAGGCGAAGCGGCCCGCTTCCCAGCGCAGCGGCAGCATCGCGCCGCGCAGCGGCAGGGCGGGGGTGGCGTTGCGCTCGAGCGGCGCGACCAGGTCGTCGATCGCATGCGCGCGCAGCTGCTCGGCCAGCCAGCCGCGGTGCTCGCGCAGGAAGCGGTCGCCGGACACCGCGCTGGCGCGCGGGGGCAGGGTCAGGCGCGCGCCGCGCTCGTCGACCGAGAGCCGCAGCCGGCGCGCGCGGGGGTCGCGTACGCGCACCACCTCGACCTCGCTGCCGTCGTCCAGGGCCAGTGCGACGGTGTCGCGCTGGATGTTGCGGGCGCCCCTTGGATCGGACCTGGTGAGCAAGAGGCGGAGCAGGGACGACATGGATGGATTCTACCGCCGCGCGGACCGGGTGGCGTGCACGTCGGCACGCCGCCGCCGGCCCGGTTCAGGCATCGACGCGCGAAAGCCGGAGCGCCGGCTCGAGGATCTCGAACAGGCGCCGCACCTCGGCCGACATCAGCGCGAAGCGCGCGTCGAGCTCGGCATGCATGTCGTCGCGATCGCCGCCCTCGAGCTGGTCGACGGCGCCGTCGAGGAACCTGAGCTTGCGCACCACGAGGTCTTCGCCGAGCACGAACGAGACATGGTCGTCGAGCACCAGCGCCAGCCGCGTGACCTGCTTGCCGGCCTCGAGGTGGTGGCCGATCTCGTCGCTGCCCAGGTCCTGGCGCTGGCACTTCACCACGGCGCCGGTGTCGTTGCCGTCCTTGAGCTCGCATTCCTCGCCCAGGGACAGGCCCTCGGGCAGCGGCTCGCCGGCGATCCACCCGGTCAGCACGCTGCGCGGCGCGACCTCGGCGTTGGCGGGCAGCGCCGGGAAGCTGCCCAGAGCCTGGCGCAGCGCCGACACCACGGCTTCCGCGTTCTTTCGCGAAGAGCTGTCGACGATGCACAGGCCGTGCCTGAGGTCGAGCATGGCGTCGGTGCGCGAGGGGCGGACGAAGGCGCGCGGCAGCAGCTCGTGCACCAGTTCGTCCTTCATGCGCTTGCGCGCCCGGCCGCCGGGGCGCCGGCCCTCGCGCTCCTCGGCCTCGTCGAGCTTGCGGGCGAGCATGTCGTTGACGACCGCAGCCGGCAGCAGGCGGTCCTCTCCGCCGACCGCCACCCAGGCGGCGTCGCCGACGCGGTGCGCCCAGGCTTCGGAGTCGCGGCCCAGCGGAGGGACGAAGCCGCGCGATGACAGCTCGAGCGGGCCGACGGGCTTGAGCGGATGGGTGCCGAGCGCCTCCTCCAGGTTGCCGAGGTCGAGCGAGGTGGGGAAACGGAACAGGGTCAGGTTGCGGAAGAACATCGGGATCGGGGCCGTGGTCGTGGGGATCGGGGACATGCCGCGCGCCGCTGCGGGGGACGACGGGGCGTCCCCCGCGGGCGGGGCCGGGACGTCAGGGAAGGGCCATCAGGCGGCGGTGCCGTCGTCGCGCGGCGCGTCGTGCGGCGTGCCCGCAAGCCAGGCATGGGCGTCGGCGAGGGCGGCGTCGCCGCGGTGGCCAAGCGCAAGGAAATCGAACAGCTTCGGATCGGCCAGCTGCGATGGCCGGATGTCGCCCAGCGCGCGCGCGATCTGGTCGATGCGCCCGGGCGATTCGCGCTCCCACTGCGCCATCATCCGCTGCACCTGCTTGCGCTGCAGGTTCTCCTGCGAGCCGCAGAGGTTGCACGGGATGATCGGGAAGGCCTTCGCCTCGGCGTAGGCGGCGATGTCGTCCTCGCGCACGTAGGCCAGGGGGCGGATCACCACGTGCCTGCCGTCGTCGGACAACAGCTTCGGCGGCATGCCGCTGAGCCTGGCGTGGAAGAACAGGTTGAGGAAGAAGGTCGCGACCAGGTCGTCGCGGTGGTGGCCCAGCGCGATGCGCGTGAAGCCGTGCTCGGCCGCGTAGGTGTACAGCGCGCCGCGGCGCAGCCGCGAGCACAGCGAGCACATGGTCTTGCCCTCGGGAACCACCCGCGAGACCACCGAATACGTGTCCTGCTCGATGATGTGGAATTCCACGCCCAGCGAACGCAGGTAGTCGGGCAGCACGTGCTCCGGGAAACCGGGCTGCTTCTGGTCGAGGTTGACCGCGGTGATCGAGAACGACACCGGCGCCTTCTTCTGCAGCTGCAGCAGCACGTCGAGCATGGTGTAGCTGTCCTTGCCGCCGGACAGGCACACCATCACCCGGTCGCCGTCCTCGATCATGCCGAAGTCTGCGATGGCGCGGCCGACCTGGTGGCGAAGGCGCTTGCCCAGGCGCCGTGCTTCGTGGGCGGCGCGGCGGGCCCGGGGCGCGGGTTCGGCGAGGGGCAGGACGATGCTCATGGACCGCCCATTCTACCGGCGCACCGGCGGCCGCGCCCTGCGTCGTCGTCGCGCTCACGGCGATGGCCGCCGACGGGGCCCTGCGTGTACCCTCGGCGTGCCATGCACTCCTCCGATCCGCCCGAGC
>JAAZHF010000203.1 GCA_012510865.1 Gammaproteobacteria bacterium | reverse complement strand
GCTGCTGCGCCGGGCCGAGCAGGGAGTCGGCGGAGGAGCCGATGTCCGGCAGGCGCTGCTGCGCCGGCGCGGCCGTCGAGGCGGCCGCGAGCGCGAGGGCCAGCGCGATGGAGGTCGGGGACAGGCGCATGCGGAGGTCGATGGTGATCCCTGGTCGCGGTATGGAGGGGACAGGATGGGGCGGCGGCGCGCGGCAGGCGTGAACACCCCGTTAATCCGGCGCTGCGTGACGCTGCGACCCGCCCGTGCGTGCTGAAATCGTCGTCCCCGGTCGCCACAATGGACCCCGTGGGACCCCACAAGTTTCCGGAGACCGCGTTGAACGAGCAATCCTCCCCGGCGATCACCCTCTACACCAGCGCCGTGTGCGCGTACTGCGTGGCCGCCAAGAACTTCCTGCGCAGCAAGGGCCTGGAATGGACCGAAGTCCGGATCGACACCGATCCGGCCGAACGCCAGCGGATGGTGGAGCGGGCGGGTCGGACCTCGGTCCCGCAGATCTTCGTCGGCGACGTCCACGTCGGGGGCTACGACGACATGATGGCCCTGCATCGCACGGGCGGCTTCGAGCCTCTGCTCGAGGGGAAGGGTCCGTGAGCGCGGGCGACGACGGCGACGCGGTGCGCGCCTTCGCCGGGTTCCGGGAGCGGATGAACGCCCGCATCCTCGCTGAGCCGAACCAGGTCGTCCGGCGCTTCTTCGCCCTGGACACCCAGGCCTACCAGGCGGGCGTGCTGGACGTGGCGACCAAGGAGCTGCTGGGACTGGTGGCCTCGCTGGTCCTGCGCTGCGACGACTGCATCAGCTACCACGTGGCCCGCTGCCGCGAGGCTGGCGTGGGCCGCGATGCCATGTTCGAGGCGTTCTCGGTCGGGCTGGTGGTCGGCGGCAGCATCGTCATCCCGCACCTGCGGCGCGCGGTGGACTTCCTCGACCAGCTGGAGGCGGGCGCCCCGCCGCCGCCGGAACACGCGCACGGCTGCGCCCCCGGCGTCGCGCCCGGTCCGGGCCGGCGCCGTCCCGCGACGGTCGCCGGGGCAGGCCCGGGCCGCCCCGGAGCGCGTCGGTGGACCGCTGCGTCCGCCCCGGGCGACGGCAGTGGGGGTGCGCATTTGGCATAATTGCGTGCTGTTTCCCGTCCCCCGACGCCTGCCCGCGTGGCGGCGTCCCCCCCACGATGGACCCCACACAATGACCCAGACAATCACGGTCATCCGCGGCGATGGCATCGGCCCGGAGATCATGGACGCCACCCTGCACGTGCTCGACGCGATGAAGCTCGGGCTCGCGTACGAGGAGGCCGAGGCCGGCCTCGTGGCGCTCGAGAAGCACGGCGAGCTGCTGCCGCAGGCCACGCTGGATTCGATCAGCCGCAACAAGGTCGCGCTCAAGAGTCCGCTGACCACGCCGGTGGGCGGCGGCTTTTCGTCCATCAACGTGCAGCTGCGCCGGCATTTCGACCTGTACGCCAACGTGCGCCCCGCCACCTCGTTCCCGAACACGCGCTCGCGCTTCACCGAGGGCGTGGACATCATCACCGTGCGCGAGAACACCGAGGGCGCGTACAGCGCCGAGGGCCAGGAAACGGCGCCCGACGGCAGCTGGGCGGTCTCGGTCACGCGCAATACCCGCAAGGGCTCCGAGCGCATCGTGCGCTATGCCTTCGACCTCGCCCGCCGCACCGGACGCAGGAAGGTCACGGTGGTGCACAAGGCCAACATCCTGAAGTCGACCTCGGGCATCTTCCTCAACGCCGCGCGCGACGTGGCCAGGGAGTCCCCGGACATCGAATGCAACGAGATGATCGTGTACAACTGCTGCATGCTGCTGGTCATGCGTCCCGACCAATGCGACATCATCGTGACCACCAACCTCTTCGGCGATATCATCTCCGGCCTCTGCGCCGGCCTGATCGGCGGCCTGGGGCTGATCCCGGGCGCGAACATCGGCAAGGACGCGGCGATCTTCGAGGCCGTGCACGGTTCGGCCCCGGACATCGCGGGCAAGGGCGTGGCCAATCCCTGTGCCCTGCTGCTGGGCGCGGCGCAGATGCTGGACCACATCGGGATGGCCGGCCGGGCCGCGCAGCTGCGCGCGGCGATCGTGGCCACCCTCGAGGCAAGGGACTCCCTGACCCCCGACCTCGGCGGGACCGGGACCACGATGGGCTTCGCCAGGGCGATCGCGAGCCGCGTCGCCGCCTGAGCCGGTCGGCATGCTCCGGGGGCACGGCCCCCCGGGCGGTTCCGGCGCCCGTTTCGTTTCCGGGCCGACGCTGTTCCGGGCAGGTGGCTCGACAGCGCCGGGGAGCCGGCCGCACAATCGCCGATCCCTTCATGCGGATAGAGCGATGGATGTCCGACCCAGCGCGCTGGCGCTGACCCCGCTGCTGCTGTTCCTTGCGCTGTTCTTCGGCAGCGGGCTCTATTTCACGCTCCAGGGCGAAGCCATGGGGTTCTACCAGCTGCGTGCGCCGGTGGCGATCCTTCCGGCGGTGGCGCTGGCGGCATGGATCGCCTAGCGCCGGGGATTGAAGCCGGTCGAGGTGCTGCTGCGCGGCATGGGCGACCCCGGGATCATGACCATGTGCCTGATCTTCCTGCTGGCGGGGGCCATTGCCTTCGTCTCGCAGGCGATCGGCGCGGTCGACGCGGTGGTGGCGCTGGGCATCGGCGCGGTGCCGGCGGCGCTGCTGCTCCCGGGACTCTTCATCGTCGCGTCGCTGATCTCGCTGGCGATCGGCACCTCGATGGGGACCATCGCCGCCGTGGTGCCGATCGCGCTCGGCGTGGCCGACGCGTCCGGCCTGGACCGCGGCCTGGTCCTCGGCGCGGTCATCGGC
>JAAZHF010000202.1 GCA_012510865.1 Gammaproteobacteria bacterium | reverse complement strand
CTTCCCGGGCCACGCGGCCCTGATGAAGGGCACGATCAGCGTCAACTAGACGCCCGACCACGGCCATGGCCGCGCCGTCCCCCTCGGGGGGCGGCGACGGCCGGCCAGCGAGGCAGCCGACATGACGTACTACACGGGAGCAGTCTCGGCCGTCCCGACGGCACGCCGCCAGGACTACATCGACTACGCGCGCGCGGTCTGGGAGGTGTTCCAGCGCTACGGCGCCACCCGCATGGTCGAGACCTGGGGCGTGGACGTCCCGCACGGCAAGCTCACCGACTTCCACCGCGCGGTCGAAGCCGCCGAGGACGAGTCGATCGCGTTCTCCTGGATCACATGGCCCGATCGCGACAGCGCCGACGCCGCCTGGCGGAAGATGCAGGAGGACGGCGCCATGGACGCGCTCCCGAAGATGCCCTACGACGGCAGCCGCATGATCTTCGGCGGCTTCGCTCCCGTCGTGGAGGAAGGCGGGACGGCCGCCGGACGCTATTACCAGGGCTTCGCGCTCGCGGTCCCCGAGGCCAACAAGGCCGCATACGTCGATGCCGCCCGCAAGGCCTGGACCCTGTTCGACAGGACCGGGGCACTGGGCCTGGTCGAAGCCTGGGGTGACGACGTGCCCCGCGGCAAGCGCACCGACTTCTATCGCGCGGCCGCGGCCATCGAGGGCGAGGTCCCGGTCTTCAGCTGGATCGCCTGGCCCGACCGCGCCACCTGCCAGGCCGCCGAGGAGGCGATGCGGGCGGACGGCGAGATGGAGATCGAGATGCCCTTCGACGGCAAGCGCATGGTCTGGGGCGGATTCGAGCCGGTCTTCGACTCCGGCGCGTAGGCCCGCGCGGCCCGGGCGACGGACGCGCGGCCCGCGGCCGCACGCCCTGCCCTAGTCGGCGCGCGTCGCCGGCGCGGGCGCTGCCGTTCCCACGGGAACGCCAGGCGCCTGCCCTTCGCCCGCGGCGCCCGCAGGATCGGAGAACAGCGCCCAGGCTGAAATGAAGAGCGCCGCGACCAGCGGGCCGATCACGAACCCGTTCAGGCCGAACAGGGCGAGCCCACCCAGCGTCGACACCAGCACCACGTAGTCGGGCATGCGCGTGTCCTTGCCGACCAGGATCGGGCGCAGCACGTTGTCGACCAGCCCGATCACGAACACGCCGTAGGCGATCAGCACCAGCCCCTGGGTGATCGCGCCCGTGGCCAGGAAGTAGACCGCCACCGGGCCCCACACCAGGAAGGTGCCCAGCGCCGGCAGCAGGGACAGGAAGGCCATCACCACCGACCACAGCACCACGCCCTGCACGCCCAGGATCCAGAAGATCAGCCCGCCGAGCGCGCCCTGCACGATCGCCACCACGATGTTGCCCTTCACCGTCGCCCGGATCACGGTGGTGAACTTGCCGATGAGCGCGCGCTTGTGCTCCTCGGCCAGCGGGATCGCCTGGCGGATGCGCACCATCAGCGCGGCGCCGTCGCGCAGCAGGAAGAACAGCAGGTACAGCATGATCCCGAAGCTGACGAAGAAGTGGACCGTGTTCTGGCCGAGGCTCAGCGCCTGGGTGGCTACGAACTGGCTCGCCTGCGCGGCTCCATCCGCGAGCCGGGCCTGGAGTTCGGGGACGCTGCCCAGCCCCAGCCGGGCGAGCAGGCCGCTCAGCCAGTCCGGCAGCACCCCCATGACGCGCTCGAAGTACTGGCTGAGCCCGGGCTCCCCCGAGCGGACGCGCTGGAACAGCGCCGTCGCCTCCTGCAGCAGCGAAGCCGCGATCAGCGCCACCGGCGTGGGCCAGCTCGACGAGATCATG
>JAAZHF010000201.1 GCA_012510865.1 Gammaproteobacteria bacterium | reverse complement strand
TGTTGCCCGCCGTCAGGTTCTCGTGCGCCGCCTTGCCGGAGGCGGCGAGGCGGTAGAGGTCGAAGTTGGGCGACCAGGGCTCTTCGCGCCCGGCGACCTTCACGCTGGCGACGATGCTGCGGCCGTCGGGTGCCCAGGCGTAGTCCTCGGCGCCGCCGAAGGGCTTGCCGGGCACGTCGCCCTCGAGCGCGCCGCTGACCGCCACCGCGCTCTCAACGGGCTTGCCGCCGGCGTCCGGCAGTCCGGCCACGAACAGGCGGTTGCGCCGGCCGTCGGACCAGGTGTCCCAGTGGCGCACGAACAGCTGGTCGTAGAGCACGCCCGTCGCGCCGGACTTCCTGCGCTCCTCCAGCCGCCGGCTGGTGCAGCCGAAGTCCGCGCCGCAGTCGCCGAAGGTGCCGGCGCTGAAAGCCACCCGGCTGCCGTCGGGCGAGACGTGGTAGGTGCCGACGTCGGTCGCGAACGCGGTCAGCTGGCGCGGCTCGCCGCCGGCCAGCGGGATCGAGTAGAGCTGCTGCGAGCCGCCCTTGGCGCTCAGGAAGTACACCGTCGTGCCGTCGGGCGAGAAGGCCGGCGAATTCACGTTCCAGCCCTCCGGCGTCAGGCGCTTCGGCGGCGCCATGTCGCGCGTCACCAGGTTGCGCACGTAGAGGGCGCTGCTGCCGGAGTTCGCCTCGAGGTCGATGCTGCGCTGTGCGAACACCAGGTGCCGGCCGTCGGGCGAAAGCGTCGGCGACGACACCCGCTCGAGGGTCGCCAGGTCGCGGGCTTCGAGGCCGCGGGCGCCGGCGACCGCCGGCAGCGCGGCGAGCAGGCACAGGCTAAGCAGGGCAATACGCGGCATGGATCGTGGCTCCGGGCGGAAAAGCCCGATGGTAGGCGCCGCGGGCTGGCGGCGCAAAGGCGCCGCCGCCCGCATCGCCGTCAGCGGGAGCCGGGCTCGACCGGCGCCACCAGCCCAGGCCGGGTGCCGGTGCGGTAGAGCATCCAGGCCACCACGGCGAGCACCGCCAGGCCGACCCACTGGTTGAAGTGCAGGGCCCCGGTCACCGCGAGCACGTCCGCGCGCTCGGTGAGGACGATCGGCACGGCGATCGCGATGCCCATCAGCGCCTCGCCGGTGATCAGGCCGGCGGCGAACAGGGTGCCGGGGCGGTGGATGCGGTCGCGCGCGGCCTCGTCGGCGGGGTGCACGCCGTGCCTGCGCTCCACCAGCCAGGCCAGCACGCCGCCTAGGAAGATCGGGACCATCAGTTCGATGGGCAGGTAGATGCCGATCGCGGCCGCCAGCACCGGCACGCGGAAGCTGGACCCGCGCGCCTTCAGCCACTCGTCGAAGGCGATGATGGCGGCACCGACGCCGGCGCCGATGGCGATCATGTCCCAGGGCAGCTCGCCGCCGAACATGCCCTTGGCCACCGAGGCCATCAGCGTCGCCTGCGGGGCGGCCAGCGACTGCGGCTGCTCCGGCGTCGGTGCGCCGATGCCGTAGGCCTGGGCCAGCAGGTTGAGCACCGGCGCCATGATCAGCGCGCAGGAGAACGCGCCGATGCCGAGCATCAGCTGCTGCTTCCACGGCGTCGCGCCGACGATGTACCCGGCCTTGAGGTCCTGCAGGTTGTCGCCGCCGACCGCCGCCGCGCAGCAGACCACCGCGCCGATCATGATCGCCGCCACCGCCCCCACCGGGGAATCGCGGCCGAGCAGGAACAGCAGCACCGCCGCCGCGAACAGGATCGTGGCGATGGTGATCCCCGACACCGGGTTGTTGGACGAGCCGACGAGGCCGGCCAGGTAGGCCGACACCGAGACGAAAAGGAAGCCGGCGAGGATCATGATGATCGTCATCGGCACGCTGACGAACCAGTTGCCCACGATCGCCTGGTACAGCACCAGCAGCGGGATCACGAACAGCAGCAGCGCGATCAGCATCCACTTCATCGGCAGGTCGCGGTCGGTCTCGGCCACCGCGTCGCCGCTGCCCTTCCGCGCCGCGGCGATGCCGCTCTTCACGCCCGACAGCAGCGACCTGCGCAGCGAGAACAGCGTCCAGATGCCGCCGATGAGCATCGCGCCGACGCCGAGGTAGCGGATCTTCGTCGCCCAGATGGCGCCGGCCGCGTCGGCGGCCGAGGCGCCGGCCAGCTGCGTCGCGAGGACGGGGTCGGTGTCCAGGAAGAAGGCGTGGTAGACCGGGATCGCGATGTTCCAGGACAGGATCGCGCCCGACAGCACCACGATGCCGATGTTCAGGCCGACGATGTAGCCCACGCCGAGCAGCGCCGGCGACAGGTTGGTGCCCATGTAGCCCAGGTACTTGCCCATGAAGCCCGAGGCAACGGCGTTGTCCGGCACCATGCGCATGCCGCTCTGGGCGGCGAGCTTGAACAGTGCGCCGACCGCAGCCGCCACCGCGAGCACCTTCAGCCCGGGACCCGGGTTCTCGCCCGCCTTCAGGACCTCGGCCGCCGCCTTGCCCTCCGGGAACGGCAGCGGGTCCTCGACGATCATCGTGCGCCGCAGCGGCACCGAGAACAGCACGCCCAGCAGGCCGCCAAGGCCGGCGATGGCCAGCACCCACCAATAGCGGAAGTCGTCCCAGTAGCCGAGGATGACCAGCGCCGGGATGGTGAAGATGACGCCGGCCGCGATCGACGACCCGGCCGAGGCGCCGGTCTGGACGATGTTGTTCTCGAGGATCGTGCCCCCGCCGAGCAGGCGCAGCACGCCCATCGACACCACCGCCGCCGGGATCGCGGTGGCGATCGTCAGGCCCGCGAACAGGCCCAGGTAGGCATTGGCCGCGGCCAGGATCACCGCCAGCACGATCGCCAGCAGCACCGCGCGGAAGGTCAGCTGCGGGACCCGCCCGCCGCTCCTGCTTTCGCTCATCGCTTCGCTCCAGTCGGGGTTGCGGCCGCCGTCGCGGTCCTGCCGCCCAGGTGCTGGCCGAGGAAGGCCAGAAGACGGGTGTAGTACTCGCGCTGGTTGGCTTGCACGTAGAAGCCGTGGCCTTCGGTCGGATAGTACAGCGCCTCGACCGGCACGCCAGCCGTCTTCAGGGCGCGCTCCATGGCCTTCGTGTGCTCGATGGGCGCCCGCTCGTCCTCGCCGCCGGCGGCCAGGAACACGGGCACCCTGATCCGGTCGGCCATGCGGGTCGGCGAGACCGCGGCGAGCGCGTCGCGCTCGCCGATCCACTCGCGCAGGTAGGTCTCGCCCGAGCCGCGGCGCTGGATGTCGCCGGTGGTATGCATCATCGGCAGATCGTAGACGCCGATGTAGCCGGCGGCGCAGCGGTACAGCGACGGCTCCTTCGCAACGCCCATGAGCGCCGCGTACGCGCCGTAGCTGGCCCCGTAGATGCAGATGCGCCCGGGATCGGCGATGCCCTGCTCGATCGCCCAGCGCGTGGCGTCGGTGACGTCGTCCTGCATCTTCCCGCCCCACTCGCGCGCGCCCGCCTGCTGGAAGGCGCGGCCGTGGTTGCCGGAGCCGCGGTAGTTCACCTGCAGCACGGCGTAACCGGCGGCGGCGAGCATCTGCACCTCCGGGTCGAAGTCCCAGCGGTCGAACCGCCCGAAGGGCCCGCCGTGCGGCAGCACGACCATCGGAAGCGACCTGCCCATGCTGCCCGGCGGCACCGTGACGTAGCCGGCAAGCGGCAGGCCGTCGCGTGCGGCCAGCCGGATCGGACGCTTGGCGGCCATCTTCTCCGGGTCGTGCCAGCCCCGGGTGCTGAGCACGTGCGCGGCCTTCTTCTCCACCGTGTCGAAGGTGTAGTAGTCGCCGGGATTGCGGTCGCTCCAGACGTAGACGAGGACGGTCCGGCCGTCCCGGGTCGCCGAGGTGATCAGCAGCGCTTCGCCGGGGAAGGCCGCCTCCAGGCTCCGGTACTGGCGCGCCAGCGGCGACGCCGGGTCGAAGAACTCCGTGCGCGCCTTCCCGTCCATGTACATCACCCCCGCGGGCACGGACGTCACCGGGTCGTGGATCACCAGCAGGGGTTCCGCGCCTTCGTCCGCGAGCACGACGGTGCGCTCGCCCGTGACCGTGTCGTGGGCTTCGATCCGCGAGGTGCCTGTCGGGCGGTCGGCGCGCAGGTACATGACCCGGTTGTCGGCGGAGAAGCCCAGTGGCACCAGTGACACGCCGCTGCTGGCCTCGTCGTTGAACAGTTCCCACTGCGCGCCGTCGCTGGCGCGCACGTAGGTCTTCACCGACCGGTCGACGTTGTAGCCGATGGCGGCGCGCACCGCGCCCGCGTGGTCGGTCACGTATTCACCGTTGCGCACGGGGGCACGGGTGATCGGGGTGCGCCGGCCGGTGACCACGTTCATGCGCTCGGCGCGGGCATAGGGATCGTCGCCGAAGCCGGCCACGGCGATGATGGCGTCGTGGTCGTGGTCGCGGAGCGTGTCGACCACCCGCGCCCAGACTTCCTCGATGCGCTTGCCGCCGATGCGCGACCCCACGCCCTGCGTGGTCACGTGCTGCCCGACCAGGACATCCGCGCTCCGCGACGTGGCGCGCAGGGTGAAGATGTCGCCGGTGGGGAGGGGCTGGTCGAGCATGCCCATCTTCATGCTGGTGGAGAACAGCAGGCGCTCGTCGTTGGCCCACCAGATGTCGGACACGTGGCGGTACTTGCCCGCCGTCCCGCCGCCGGTGATCGCCCCGTCCGACACCCGCACCACCGCGAGCGCGGTCGTGTTCTCCAGCGGAACCGTGGCGGCGAGGTATTCGCCCGTGGGCGAGATCTTTACGTCGTTGAAGTCGGGCTTCCGGATGAAGGCGTCGACGTCCACCGCGGCGGCCGGCGCCGCGCAGCCGATCCCGAACAGCAAGGACACCGCTGCGTGCCTGATGCGCTTCCTCATGTATCCCCCTGTGCGGCGCTGCCGCGTCGTCCCTGCTCCCGGCCTCCGGAGGCCCCTGCGCCCGATCTTCCCAGAGTCAGCCGGTCGCCGCCACTTCGTCGAGGACGCCGGACAGCGCGTCGGCCCAGTCCGGCAGCCGGATCCGGAAGTCGGACTCCAGGCGCGTCGTGTCCAGGCGCGAGTACGCCGGCCGCCGCGCCGGCGTGGGGTAGTCGCGCGTCGCGATCGGGACCACGCGCGGTGCGGCCGGAAGCAGCCCGCGCGCCGCGGCGCCGGCGAGGATCGCCTCGGCGAAGCCGTGCCAGCTGGTTCCGCCCGCCGCGGTGAGGTGCCACAGCCCGCTGGCGGCGGGCCCGTCGCGGAGCACCGTCGCCGTGGCGGCGGCGATCAGACGCGCCGGCGTCGGCGTGCCCACCTGGTCCGCGACCACGCGGAGCTCGTCGCGCTCCGCCCCCAGCCGCAGCATGGTGCGCATGAAATTGTGGCCGTGCGCGCCGTAGACCCAGGCCGTGCGGAACACGAGGTGGCGGGCGCCACTGCCGCGCACCGCGTGTTCCCCGGCGAGCTTGCTGGCACCGTAGGCGCCCAGTGGCGCGGTCGGGTCGTCCTCGCGCCACGGACGGCTGCCCTCGCCGCCGAAGACGTAGTCGGTGGAGTAATGCACCAGCAGCGAGCCGCGCGCGGCGCATGCGCGCGCGAGCACGGCGGGCGCCTCCGCGTTGGCGCGGAAGGCGGCGTCGCGTTCGGCCTCCGCACGATCCACGGCCGTGTACGCAGCGGCGTTGACGACCACGTCCGGCGCGATCCGGTCCACCAGCGCCTCCAGGCCGGCGGGCCGGTCGAAGTCCGCGGTTTCGCAGGGCGCGCCGCCGGGCAGGGAACCGCTGCGCGTCGTGCAGACGAGCTCGCCCAACGGAGCCAGCTCGCGGCGCAGCGCGTGGCCGACCTGGCCGTTGGCGCCCAGCAGCAGCAGCCTCACGGTGCGTAGACCGGCAGGCGCTCCGCGGGGACGTCGGCGAGGAAGGGCGCGCGCGCGTCCTTGTCCGAGAGCACGGGGTCCGCGACCGGCCAGTCGATGGCGAGGCTGGCGTCGTTCCAGCGGATCCCGGCGTCGGCGGCCGGATGGTAGGTCGCGGTGCAAAGGTAGGTGAAGACGGCGCGTTCGCTGAGCGCGACGAAACCGTGCGCGAACCCTTCCGGGATCCAGAAGTGGCGCCGGTTCCCGGCGCTCAGCACCACGGCGGTCCACTGGCCGAAGGTCGGCGAGCCGCGGCGGATGTCGACGGCGACGTCCCAGACCTCGCCCTCGAGCACCGAGACGTACTTGCCCTGCGGGTTCGGCCACTGGTAGTGCAGCCCGCGCAGCACTCCGTGCGAGGAGGACGACACGTTGCCCTGCACGAACGCCGGTGCCAGGCCGTGCTGCGCCAGCCGGTCGAGGTTGAACGATTCGTAGAAGAAGCCGCGTGCGTCGCCAAAGACGCGCGGCTCGACGACCAGGCAGCCCGGGAGGCCGGCCTCGGTGACCTTCACCGCACCACCCCGCGCTTGGCCAGCGACAGCAGGTACTGCCCGTAGCCGTTCTTGGCCAGCGGCGCGGCCAGGCGCTCCAGGTCCCCAGCGGTGATCCAGCCGTTGGTCCAGGCGATCTCTTCCGGGCAGCACACCCGCAGCCCCTGGCGCGACTCCACCGTCTCGATGAAGTTCGAGGCCTCGATCAGCGACTGGTGGGTGCCGGTGTCGAGCCAGGCGTAGCCGCGGCCCAGCTGCTCCAGGTGCAGGCTGCCCTCGTCCAGGTAGCAGCGGTTGAGGTCGGTGATCTCCAGTTCCCCGCGCGCGGACGGCCGGAGCGTGGCGGCGAAGTCGCTGGCGCGGCCGTCGTAGAAGTACAGCCCGGTCACCGCGTAGTTGGAGCGCGGTTCGGCCGGCTTCTCCTCGATGCCCACCACCTTGCCGCCGGCGTCGAACTCGGCCACGCCGTAGCGCTCGGGGTCGCTGACCCAGTAGCCGAACACCGTCGCGCCGTGCTCGCGCGCGTCGGCGCGCTTGAGGAGGTCGGTGAAACCGTGGCCGTGGAAGATGTTGTCGCCCAGCACCAGGCAGCTCGGCCTGCCGTCGACGAACTCGCGGCCGATGAGATACGCCTGCGCCAGGCCGTCCGGGCTCGGCTGCACCGCGTAGCGGATGTCCATGCCCCACTGCGAGCCGTCGCCCAGAAGCTGCCGGAACAGCGCCTGCTCGTGCGGGGTGTTGATGATCAGCACCTCGCGGATCCCGGCGAGCATCAGCGCGCTCAGCGGGTAGTAGATCATCGGCTTGTCGTACACCGGCAGCAGCTGCTTGCTGATCGCCTGCGTGATCGGATACAGCCGGGTGCCGGAGCCGCCGGCGAGGATGATGCCCCGGCGCGAGGTCATGCCGCGGCCCCGATCCGCTCCAGGCGGTAGCTGCCGTCGAGCACGCGCTGCACCCAGGCCTGGTTGGCCAGGTACCAGTCGACCGTCTCGGCGAGGCCACGCTCGAAGGTGTACTTCGGCTCCCAGCCGAGCTCGTCGCGCAGCTTCGAGGCGTCGATCGCGTAGCGCCGGTCGTGGCCCGGCCGGTCCGCGACGAACTAGCTCTGCGACTCGCGCGGCCTGCCGTCCTCGCGCGGCCGGCGCTCGTCGAGCAGGGCGCAGATCGCCTTCACCACCTCGATGTTCCGCTTCTCGGCGTTGCCGCCGACGTTGTAGGTCTCGCCCACGCGGCCACGGGCCAGCACCGTGCGGATCGCCTCGCAGTGGTCGGACACGAACAGCCAGTCGCGCACCTGTTTCCCGTCGCCATACACCGGCAGCGGCTCGCCCGCCAGCGCCCTGGCGATCACCAGCGGGATCAGCTTCTCGGGGAAGTGGTAGGGGCCGTAGTTGTTCGAGCAGTTGGTGGTCAGCACCGGCAGCCCGTAGGTGTGGTGGAAGGCGCGTACCAGGTGGTCGGACGCCGCCTTCGAGGCCGAGTACGGCGAGTTGGGCGCGTAGGGCGTGGTCTCGGTGAAC
>JAAZHF010000200.1 GCA_012510865.1 Gammaproteobacteria bacterium | reverse complement strand
GCGCGTGCTGGGGCAGCGCACGTGCGCCGGCATGGGGGCGTCCGCCACCCGGTAGCACGCGATCGAGCCCACGAGGTCCTGCAGCGACTTCACGCTGGCGATGCGCGCGGCGGGAACGTCGGTGCGGTAGTCATGCGGTTCCGACCATTCGCCGGCCTGGTTCCGCCAGCGGAGGGTCAAGCTCTTCGTGCCGTCGACGTCGCTGTCGAGCGCGATGGGGCCGCTGTAGACCCCGGTCCTCGTCACGCGGACCGGCGCGGCGCCGTCGATCGACCAGTCGACCTCCATCGTGTCCATGGGGGCGAAGAAGAGCCAGGCCCATCCACTCCCGGCCCAGGCATAGAAGAGCGGCGGTGCGTGGCTGTCCAGCGCCGGCAAGGGGACGGCCGCCGCCAGGCCGGGGGCTCCTGGAAGCGGCTCCTCCTGCGAAACCACGCCGTCCGGCGTCTCCACGCGCGCGCTGCCGCCGGGGCCCGGCCAGGGGAGATACGTGCTGCGGCGATGGACGCCTCCCGCCGAAACGGAGTCCGCGCCGCTTCCGGCGGGGATCGCGATCTCGTCCCCCTGCGCGGTGCTGACGAGGACCCGCGAGCCGGGGGGCGCACCGCTGCAGTGGACGACCGGCGCGCCGGCGCTCGGCCGGCAGCCGCTCAATGCCGCTCCCTGCACTGCGCCGCGCCGCGCGGGCGCCGTTGTCACGGCCGGCGTTCCCGCTCCGGGCACTCCCGCTCCGGCTGCGTCCTGCCAGGCAGGCTCTTCGGGCTGTCCCGCAAGGCGCCACCATGCAAGGGCGCCCAGTACGACGACGGCCGCGCCGTCGGCCCCGATCGCTTTGGGATGGCGCCGCCACGGCGCAGGCGGGGCCGGCGGCGCCGACGGCGCTCGGTGGGGGATTTCGTCACCCTCGCCGGACAGCGCGCGTGCCAGCGACGACACGTGGTCGCGCAGGACGCCGTTCCACGCGTCCAGGAAGTGCAGCGAGGCCAGGTGCAGCTCCAGCGACGCGGAAGGCAGCACGTCCTCGAGGCGCACCGGGAACACGGGCTTCGCCTTGGAGACCGCGCGCTCGAGCTCGCGCTTGACGTAGATGCTCGCGTTCGCCGCGGAAGAGAAAACGAGCACGAAGCAGCGCGATCGCTCGATGCCGCGGATGATCTCCTCGCCGTAGTCGTGGCCGGCGCGGATGTCCCGGGGCGCGATCCAGCAGCGGTGGCCCATGTCCTCGAGGTACCTGCAGATCTCGAAGGCGCGTTCGCGGTCCGCGCTTGCGTCGCTGATGAAGACGCTGGGCGACGTCGGCTCGGGATCCATGTGGGCTCCTTGCACGGTCAGGCGGAAATGCTCAGCGCCTTGCGCGCGTAGACCATGCGCCAGGCGAAGACGTCCTTGGCCAGGGCGGCTGCCGTCCTGTCCTCGAGGTCCATCAGGTCTTCGAACGCCGGGCCTTCCGTCGCGTCGGCGTCGCCGGGCCGGACGCTCTCCGCCAGGGCCTGCAGCTGCGCCGCCGTGTCGGCGGCGCGCTCGGCGTATGCGTTGAAGTCGCCCTGGGAGCGGACGCCGAGCAGCGCCGCACCGAGCGCGGGCACCAGGGCACCGACGAAGGTCATCAGTTCCGGCAGGCGGGCGGTCCAGCGCGCCGAGCGGCCCAGTGCGTGGGCTTCGAAATCGGTGCGGAACTGGCCGATGTCCAGGCCATGGATCACCAGGAAGGCGGTGCAAGCAAGGATCAGGGCACCCAGCAGGCCGATCTCGATGGCCTCGAGGCGCTCGTGGACGCGCTCCTGGACGTGCGCGGTCCGCTCGTTGAACCCTCGCTGCTCCTCGATCTCCAGCCGGACGATGGTGTCGATGCCGAGGCGGACGAAGCCGGGCGTGGCGGAGGCGTGGATCAGCGGCAGCTGCCGGACGCATGCGCGGATGTACCAGCCCACCCAGGAAGCGCCGGCATGGCCTCCGTCGCCCTCCGGAGCGCCGGGTTCCAGCGAGCGCCCCGTCCAGACCCCCATCCGCGCCTGGCGCAGCTGCTCCGCGACGGCGCGGTACTCCAGCCAGCGCTGGTGCCAGCGGTGGCGCCGGCCGATCCAGGTGACGCCGACCATGGACACGATCATGAAGAGTTCCAGCGCCACCAGCCATGGCTTGAGGTCGTGCAACAGCAGCCCCGACAGTCCGGCCAGGGTCGCCAGCGCGGCGAGCATGTAGATCAGCACGTAGGTGCCGCGGTAGGCGCGGCCGTAGCGCGTGGCCAGGTGGTCGGCGCGCAGGAAGGGGAGCCAAAGGGCCGTGTCCATCCGCTGCGCGATCGCGGGATCCACGGAATCCACGGCACTGCGGAACCGGTTCCAGTTGTCCTGCCAGTGGCGGCCGCTGTGGAGCGGATCCACCCGCCACGAAGGCCGGCGCCCGCCCCCCAGCATGAGCAGGCAGTCGAACAGCGGAGGGAACCGGGCCGCGCGGCCGCCGCGCTCGGCGACGAAGTCGTTCCAGCGGTCCAGCGCCGTCGGCTTCGGTTCGCCCGGCGCGGGCGTGACGCCGCCGTCCAGGCGCAGGCTGGCGCCGAGCCACGCCGCCAGTTCGTCCAGGCCGCGGGTCCCGGCTTCGCCGGGCAGGAATACGCGGACGCCTTCCCCGGCCTGCGCGGCGTGGATCCAGACCACCGGCAGGCCGCGCCGCAGCGCGCTCCTCATGACGCTGGCCGTGCCCCCGGCGCCGCGCCCCGGCTGGCCGTCCCAGATGCAGACCAGCACGTCCAGCTGCTTCAGCAGGACTTCGCCGACCAGCTCGTAGCCGTCGCGTCGCAGGCCGCCGGTTTCGCTGCCCATGATCTCGAGCACGCTGCTGGAGCGCTCCAGCAGGGCGTGGAAGCGATCACGATAGGCCGCCGCCTCCGCGGCGCTGCAGCCCGCCACGGCGCGGTCCACGAACCGCTGGCGGTCGAATGCGAGGACGGACTGCAGCTCCCAGCCCCTGGCCAGGGCCACGCCGGCGCCGATCTCGTCGGCACCGCGGGCGAGTCCCGTCGTGAAGCGCAGCAGCGGTTCGGCGGCCTGGTGGAAACGCGGTAGGCCGGTGCCCGCCGCGCGTGCGGTCGTCGCCAGGCAGTCCAGGACCCTGGCGATGCGCTCCTGCAGCACTTCGGCGGAGACCCGCAGCCGGTCGGGACGGTGGCCGGCGAGGCCCGCACGCACGACCAGGCGGGGCAGCGTGAACTCCGCGGCCAGCGGAAGTGGTCGGTCACCCGCCGCAGCTGCGTCTGGCTCCGCCTGTTCCCGCATGCGCCCCCCCCGAAGAGCTCCCCGTCCTGGATCATTACGGGCCGGGGGGGTCGGATCCGGCCAGATCGGGCCGGGGCGGCCGCAGTCGCGGCCTCAGCCGCCGGCGATCGCGCCTCCATTCCCCAGCACCGCGACCAGGAGCAGGACGTACGCGGCCACCGCGGCCACGGCGTGCCCGATCACCAGGCCGGCCGGCAGCAGGCGCTGCTTCCACTTGTAGGCGAGGCTCAGCACCGCGCCGCCTGCCGCCGCCAGCAGGAACAGGAGCAGCGCGCGCAGGGCGGCGGCCGGGATCCCGCCGGCGTACCAGGCGTAGGCCAGCAGGGTCACGCCGGCCGCGGCCAGCAATCCGTGCAGCATCGCGATCCAGGCCGGCGGGTTGCGATGGCCGGCGAAGCGGACGCCGGCCATCGCCAGCCCGCCCAGCGCGGCGAGCGTGAACAGCACGGCGGCGACCTGCAGCATGCGCATCGTTTCATCCGGAAGCATGGCGTGGCTCCTTGTCGTGGGACTTCGTGGGTGTCCCGGGAGTCTCGGTGCCGCGCGCCATGGTCGACGTGAAGGCCGGTCGCGGCGCGCCTCGGAGGAGCGCCGGGGACCCTGTGGGAGCGGCTATAGCCGCGATGGCTGGGTTTGCTTGCTGGAATCGCGGCTGTCGCCGCTCCTACAGGAGGGGAAGGGGCGCGGTTTGCGTCGGGGCCTCGTGGGTCAGTCCAGGCCGCGATGTTCCAGCAGCGGCTCCACGCTCGGCTCCTTGCCGCGGAACTCGCGGTAGGCCCTGGCGAGATCACGCGAGTGGCCGATCGAGAGGATCTTCTCGCGGAACACCTGGCCGTTCGCGCGCGTCAGGCCGCCGTTCTCGCGGAACCACTGGAAGGCGTCGTGGTCGAGCACCTCGGCCGCGAAATAGGCGTAGTAGCCGGCCGCGTAGCCGCCGCCCCAGACGTGGCTGAAGTAGCTGCTCCGGTAGCGCGGCGGCACCGCCGGCAGGTCGACCCTGTACTTCGCCAGCGCCTGCTTCTCGAACGCGTCGACGTCCTTCTTCGCGTCGCCCGCCGGCAGCGTGTGCCAGGCCATGTCCAGCAGCGCCGCCGCCAGGTACTCGGTGGTCGCGTAGCCCTGGTTGAAGGTGCGCGCGCGCACGATCCTGTCCACCAGGTCCTGAGGCATCGGCTCGCCGGTCCGGTAGTGCTTCGCATAGTTCGCGAACACCTTCGGGTCGAGCGCCCAGTGCTCGTTGAACTGGGACGGGAACTCGACGAAGTCGCGCGGCACGTTGGTGCCCGCCACGCTCGGGTAGGTGGTCTTCGAGAAGATGCCGTGCAGTGCGTGGCCGAACTCGTGGAACAGGGTGGTGGTGTCGTCGAAGCCCAGCAGCGCCGGCTGGCCCTCGGCGGGCTTCGTGAAGTTCTCGACGTTGTAGATCACCGGGATGTCGCCGGTCAGGCCGTTCTGCTCGACGAAGTTGCCCATCCAGGCGCCGCCCTGCTTGCTCTCGCGCTGGAACGGATCGAGGTAGAACAGCGCCAGCTGCGTGCCGTCGGCGTCGAAGATGTCGAACACGCGCACGTCCGGGTGGTAGACCGGCAGGTCGGTGCGCTCCTTCGCGGTGATCCCGTACAGCTGTTCGGCGGCGAAGAACACGCCGTCCTTCAGCACGCGGTCGAGCTCGAAGTAGGGCTTGATGGCCTCGGCGTCGAGGTCGTATTCGGCCCTGCGCACCTGCTCGGCGTAGAAGTCCCAGTCGGCCGCGCCGGCGGTGAAGCCGCCGCCCTGGGCGTCGACCACGGCCTGGATCTTCGCGAGCTCCGCCTTCGCGCGCGCGGTGGCCGCGGGCACGGTGTCGGTCAGCAGCTTCAGCGCGACTTCGGGGGTGCCCGCCATCTGGTCGGCGATGGCGTAGGCGGCGTAGCTGTCGTAGCCCAGCAGCTGGGCCTTGCGCGCACGCAATTCGGCCAGGCGCTGGAGGGTGGCGCGGGTGTCGTTGGCGTCGCCCTTTTCCGCGCGCGCCATCGATGCGGCCAGCACCTGTTCGCGCAGGCCGCGGTCCTTCAGCGAGGCCAGCACCGGCTGCTGGGTGGTGTTCTGCAGCACCAGCAGCCACTGGCCGTCCTTGCCGTCGGCCTTCGCGGCCTCGGCGGCGGCGGCGATCGTGGCCTCGTCGAGGCCGTCGAGCTTCGCGACGTCGTCCACCAGCACGCCGCCGGCCTTGGTCGCGGCCAGCAGCTTGTTGGAGAACGCGGTGGTCAGCGAGGACTCCTCGCTGTTGAGCTTGCGCAGCTCGGCCTGCTTGCCGGCATCCAGCTCGGCGCCGGCGCGGACGAAGTTGTCATGCGTGCGCTCGACCAGGACCACCTGCTCGGGGGTGAGGCCCAGGTCCGCGCGCTGCGTGTACAGCGACTTCACCCGTGCGAACAGCTTCGGATCGAGGTGGATGGCGTCGGCATGCCCGGCCAGCTTCGGCGCCAGCGCTTCCTCGGCCGCCTGCAGGGTTTCGTTGGTGTGGGCCGAGGTCATGGCGAAGAACAGCGAGGTCGAGCGCGTCAGCAGCGTGCCGCTGCGCTCGAACGCTTCGATGGAGTTGGCTAAGGTCGCGGGCTCGGGGTTGTCGGCGATCGAGCGCACCTCGGACAGGTGCTTGG
>JAAZHF010000199.1 GCA_012510865.1 Gammaproteobacteria bacterium | reverse complement strand
GGCGCTGCTCGAGCGCGCGCCGGGCCACGCCCGCGCCGAGATGCGCGTGGTCGACACCCTGATGGCCCGCGACCCCGCGGCCGCCGCCGAACGGCTGGACCGGCTGATCGCGGACGCCGCCAGGCCCTCCGACCGCCAGGCGCTGCAGTCCTGGCGCGCGCTGGCCTCGCACCGCTGCGGCGACACCCGGGCCGCGCTCGACTTCTGGCTGCAGCGCAACGCCGCCGAGGCGCCCTCGCAGCTGCAGCGCCCGGCCGCCGCGCCCGCACCGGCGCAGTGGCCCGAACCCGCTGCGCCGGCGCCCGATGCGCCGGCGGCGACCTTCATGGTCGGCCTGCCGGGCGCGCTCCCCGAGCGCGTGGCCCGCCTGCTGGCGCCGGTGGTGCCGCATTTCCGCAGCGACCGCTTCTGGACGCGGCCGCCGGCCGACGGCTTCCAGGACCTCGGCGCCTGGCCGCGGATCGCTTCGGGCGAGGTCGCGCCCGGGGCGGTCATCGACAGCTGGCGCGCCGCGCTGCCGGGGCGCGGCATCCAGGGCCCGGTGATCGACTGGCTGCCGTGGTGGGACAACGTCTACGCCGCGGCGATGCGCGCCGCCCTGCCGGGCGCGCGGCTGCTGGTGGTCCTGCGCGATCCGCGCGACATGCTGGTCGACTGGCTGGCCTTTGGCGCGCAGCCGCCGTTCGCGGCGGAGTCGCCGCAGGCCGCGGCGGACTGGCTGGCCGGCGCCCTCGGCCAGCTGGCGACCGTGCACGAACAGGCGCTGGTCGCGCACGACCTGCTGCGCGTGGACGACACCATCGATGATCCGGTCTCGATGGCCGCGCAGCTCGGCGACACGCTCGGGATCAGGCTGCCCGAGCCGCCGGCGGGCTATTTCGGGCCACGGCGGCAGTCGACCGGGATCTGGCGCAGCTACGCCGACCTGCTCGCAGGGCCGATCGCCACCATGGCGCCGGTGGCGCGCCGCTTCGGCTACCCCGACTGACGCAAGAGGAGGACGACATGCACATCAGCAGCGAGAGCTTCGCGCACGGCCAGCCCATCCCCGGCGAGTTCGCCTTCGGGACGCCCGGCGGGCTGGGCGGCAACCGCAATCCGCAGTTGTCCTGGGGCGGCGCGCCGGAAGGAACGCGCTCGTTCGCGCTGCTGTGCATCGACGTCGACGTCCCGACCGATCCGGCGCTGGTGGCCGACGCCGGGACCGACATCCCCGTGGAGCATCCGCGCGGGGACTTCGCCCACTGGGCCATGGTCGACATCCCGCCGCAGGTGACCTCGATCGCGGCCGGGAGCTGCAGCGACGGCGTCACCCCGCGCGGCAAGCGCGACCCGGCGGGGCCGGCCGGCAGCCGCCAGGGACTCAACGACTACACCGGCTGGTTCGCCGGCGACGCCGACATGTCCGGCGACTGGCGCGGCTACGACGGACCGTACCCGCCGGCGCACGACCTGCGCCTGCATCGCTACTTCTTCCGCGTGTTCGCGCTCGACGTCGAGCGCCTGGACGTGCCGGAGCGCTTCACCGCCGGCGACGTGCTGCGCGCGATGCAGGGCCACGTGCTGGCCGAAGCCGCCACCTGGGGCAGCTACAGCCTGCATCCGGGCGTCGGGCGCTGAGGCGCCCGCGGGGCCCGGCGGGCGTGCCGCCGGCCGCGCGCCTCAGTCGCCCAGCGGGAGCCAGAGCAGGAGGGCCGCGCCGAGCAGCATCCGGTACACCGCGAATCCGGTGAACCGGTGGTGCTCGATGTAGCCGAGCAGCCACTTCACCACGACGAAACCGGTGACCGTGGCCGCGGCGAAGGCGATGCCGACGTCGGCCCAGGCTTCCCCGCCCAGGCCGCCTTCGGTGGCAAGCTCGAGGAAGGTGTAGCCGCTGGCCGCGAACATGGTCGGGATGCCGACCAGGAACACGAACTCGGCCGCCGCCGGGCGCCGGCTCAGGCCGGCGAGCATGGCGATGAAGATGGCCGCACCCGAGCGCGAGGTGCCGGGGAAGATCCCGGCCACGACCTGCGCCAGGCCGACCAGGACCGCGACCGTCCAGGTGACCCCGGTGCCGTCGGGGCGGCGCTCCGCCAGGCGCTCGGCCACGATCATCCACACGCCGCCGAGGATCAGCGCCCAGGCGACCGGGGTCACCGTCTCGGGCAGCTCCCAGCCCATCAGGCGCACGGGCAGGCCGACCGCGGCGGTGACCGCGAAGGCCAGGGCGAGCTTCATCGCGTAGTCGCGGTTGCGGGCGTCGCCAAGTCCGGTGGCCAGCGCCCAGATGCGCTCGCGGAAGACCAGGGTGGTGGCGAGGATCGCGCCCGCCTGGATCACGATGTTGAAGAAGTCCGAGCGCGCGCCGAGCCAGTACTGGGCGATCAGCAGGTGGCCGGTGCTCGAGATGGGAAGGAACTCGGTCAGGCCTTCGAGGATGCCCAGCACCAGGGCGGCCAGCGGAGCGGTCATGTACGGGGCCGGGGTTCGGGATCGGGCGTCCGCGCCGCGGCGCGGGACGGCAGCGGCGCAGCATAGCGAAGAGAGGGCTGCACCGTCATGGTGCGTTCCCGCCGGTGGATGCACCAACGACGCGCAGCCCCGTGACGCCCGGCAGACACGCCATCTGCAGAATCAGGCACTTGCCGCATGGCACGCGCCTTGCAACGCATGGCCCGACACCCCGGACACCCGGGGACCCGCACCGACTTCCCTGGAGCCCCCATGTCCTTCGAAAACGTCGAAAAGCTGATCAGCGACCATCGGGTCGAATTCGTCGACCTCCGCTTCTCCGACATGCGCGGCGTGCAGCACCACGTCACCTTCCCGGCGTCGGTGGGCGAACCCTCGCTGTTCGAGGACGGGAAGATGTTCGACGGATCCTCGATCCAGGGCTGGCGCGGCATCCACCAGTCCGACATGGTCCTGCTGCCCGACCCGGAAACGGCCTTCCTGGATCCCTTCACCGCCGACCCGACCCTGGTGCTGACCTGCGACGTGCTCGACCCGACCACGATGCAGGCCTACGTGCGCG
>JAAZHF010000021.1 GCA_012510865.1 Gammaproteobacteria bacterium | reverse complement strand
CCCTTGGCCATGCGCCGCCGCACCAATCCCCAAGAGAGCTCTGGCGGCGTAGCGTCGGCTCTTGCGGCGGGTAAGCCGACCACGTCTAGATCGGCGCGTCGTTGACCCGTACCGCAGGACTGGGCTTTCATGGCGGCACGCCGCCATGGCGCGAAGAATTCGATGGGGTGGAGACGAATGCGTAGTGAACCCCTAGCGGCCCTGGAGCGGGCAGATGAGTACGTGCAGGCGATCGCGCCATTGCTGGATGCAGCGACCGGCATCCAGCACATAGCCGTCTTCCTCAACCCCGATCCGAAGGTGGTCCACGCAGAGCCTTCGATCTGGCCCGCACTGCGGGCCGCCTATGTGCTGAGCCTGCTCGAACGCAGCCATCTGGCGTGCGTGGTCACCTTGGCCCGCAACCATCGTTGGCTGAGCGGCGTGCTCAGCAGTGTCGACACCAACAACCTGCTGGCCTTCGCTGCGTGCCTGCGCGGATTCCTGGAAGCCGCCGCGGACAGCCACGACGTGCTGCAGTATCTCCCTCGGGCCCTAATCGAAGGCCGCGACTATTTCTACGCGGCGCTGCATCGGCCCGAGCGTGTGCAAGCAGAACTAAGCTGCGGTCCGCTGGAGGACCGGCTAATCCATTTCGCCTTCGCAAGGCGGCAGGAGAAAGGCGCCGACGCGCCATCGACCCACGCGCCCAAGACCACCACCGAGTACATCCGGCAGATCCAGAGTTTTGGTGTGGACGGGGCAGTGGCCTTGTACGCCGAACTGTGCGAGCTGACTCACCCCGCAGCGCCATCGGTCGATTGCTTCCTGGACGCCACGACGTGCAATTATGTGTTGAATTTCCACAAGGACCAAGACTGCATAAAGGAGCTTCTGCGGCGCCACAACGGGGCCCTGATCAGGCTGCTGATGTACAGCTTCAATCCCGCGCTAGCCGGGCTGGCGTTCCTAGCGAGACTGGCGCCAGGCTGGCCTGCGCCAAGCGACCGCAGCCTACGGGATATTCCGCTCGCCACTCGGAGCATGCCGCTCTTCGATGCACTGCCGATCCGATTCGGCGAGGCGACGCCGGTCGCATCGTTTCAGCAAGCGCTGTCGCAGCTGGCGCAAGCCCCGTCGAGTGCCCCGTAGCGCCCGCGCGGCGCGCCGCTTAGCGGGCAGGCTGCAGCCGAGATACTTAGGCTTGGTAATCGATGACCGCTTCTGGTCAGACGCGGAGGTCCGCTCTTGGCCGACAGCGGACGTCTACAAGTCAGCGGTGACGGGTCTTTACTTCAGTAATCGGGCCGCAGGATTGTCTTCCGCAGCGCCTGCCTGGAAATATCCGATCACGCTCGCCACCGAGCGATGCTCGGTCATCGCCATTACGGCCGGCAACGGCACCCCTTGCTTACCCGCCTCAGTCACAAACCCCGACCTGAGACTGTGTGCCCCAAAATCCCCCTCCAGCCCCGCTAACCGGGCCCGTCGCTTCACGATTGCGGCCACTGAACCCGGGAGCAGGGCAGGGCCGACCCGCCCCTTCCAGATCCGCCGGAAGATCGCCCCCTCGTGAATTCCCGCCGCGTTGATCCAGGCAGCCAGCGCCTCAGCACTGCGGCCCAGGATCGGCTTGTCCGGGGTCGAGTCCACCGTGACACCGGACTGCTGGGTTTTTGAATACTCTAGCCGGTAGATGTAGCCGTCTTCGCTTACCTTGCGCAGGTCGCGCATATCCGCGGCCGCGATCTCACTACGCCGGCGGCCGCCGCTGGCGAACCCGAAGCAGAGCAGGGCGCGATCGCGTAGGCCTTCCAGGCTGTCGTCGCAGGTGGCCAGCATGGCCTCCAGCTCGGCGCGGGTGATCGCGGTCTTCTTGGTCGGCCGCTCGCCGCGCTTGACTGCCGCGCGCCGGGCCCGGCTCAGCAGGGTCCGGACACTGGGCAGCTCGCAGGGGTTGGCCTGGCGCTTGAGCTTGTGTGCGGTGGACAGCACGGCCACCCGCTGGACTACGGTCGAGAGCTTCAGTGGCCCAATCTTGGCCTTGAGGCCGGCGGCCACCAGCGCCTGGTCCAGCGCGTCCGGCATCTCGGTGACGAGGCCGGCCTTGTTCTTGCGCTGGATGTGGTCGACCAGAAACTGGATGACCACCGCTTCGTTGACGGGCAAGGTCAGCTCGACGCCGTAGCGGCCTTGGTGCCAGCCGGCCCAGTAGCGCAGGGCGGTCGCATAGCTGCGGGTGGTGTTGGCGGCCGCGGCTTCGGCGAGCACTTCGCGCACGGCGTCGGCCGCTTGCTGGGCGAGCTGCTCCGGCAGCACCAGGCTGGCGGCTGTCGCGGCGCTGACGGGAAGTGTGTTATTTCGTTTCATACTATGTAGTGTATGTTATGAAATAGGGCGTGTACTGGCGATAATCATCACTTATCACCAGTACGGAATCAACAGAGTAGGGTGCCCGCGTAGGAGACCCGTCCATGGCCCGAGGCATCACCGAATCCGACGTCCACACCGCCGCTGACGCCATCGTCAACGCAGGCGAACGCCCGACGGTGGAGCGCATCCGCGCCCACCTGGGCACCGGGTCCCCGAATACCGTGACCCGATGGCTCGAGACCTGGTGGCAGGGGCTCGGTCAGCGATTGCAGGCACAGCAGGCGAAGCTTTCGCTCCCGGAAGCCCCAGACGCCGTGGCGAACGCCGCAGGGGAGCTGTGGCGCATGGCATTGGAGCATGCCCAGGCCAGCGCCAACGAGGCCCTCGCGGCTGAGCGCGTCGTCCTTCAAGAGGAACAGACCGCGCTCCAGGCCGATCGTGACGCCTTCGCCAGTGAAGCCGCCGCCCTGCGCGACAAGGTCGAGGCAGCCTCCCAAGCTGAACGCGTGGCTTCCACTCAGGCGGTCGAGCTCAGCCGGTTGGTCAGCCAGCTTGAAAGCCAACTCGCCGAGCTGGCTAAGCAGCGAGACACCGCGCTGGCCAGTACAGCGGATGCCGAGTCCGCGCGGCAAGCAGCCGACAGACGGCTGCACGAACTCCAGGACGCGGCACAGTCCGAACGTGAGGCGATGACCAGTCATGTGCGGGCGATCGAGGATCGCGCCCATGCCGAAGTTGATCGTGCCCGCCAGGAGAGCAGGGAACTCAAAAGTCGTCTTTCGGCCCTTCAGAAAGAGCACGCAACGGCTGGGAAGTCGTACCTCAAGGCAGTCGAGCAGGGTAATTCCAAAGCCGCCGATGCCCACCGTCAGGCCGAAGTCCAGCGGGCGCGAGCTGATGCGCTCGAGGACCAGTTGGCTAGGTTGCGAGATCTGCCTGCGGCCCTGGAGGCGACATTGCGCCGCTCAGCCTCACCGGCGAAAGCCCGCAAGACCACCGAGAAGAAGGTCGCTCGCAGTTCGACCAATCGCGCTAAAGTCTCCAAAACAGGAGTCCAGTAGACCCCGCTGGGCGCCGCATGTAGGCGACGACTGGAGGGACACCGCCATGTCCAAAGAAGTTCAGTTCACGATGAAAGTGGAACCCGAACTGCGGGATCAGTTTATGGCGGAGGCTGAGGCTGCGCACCGGCCCGCATCGCAGGTGGTGCGGGAGTTGATGCGTGAGTTCGTCCAACGTTGGAGAGGCTTCGCCGCTTAGAACATCGCGGGACAACTGTGCCTCCAACTATGCGGGATCCTCGCTACGGTGCATCCATGTACGCGGCACATCACTGCAGTGCACTCAACCATGCGTGGAATGTGCCGCAAGACTGCAGTTACGAAGCCTATAAGAGTGCGGT
>JAAZHF010000198.1 GCA_012510865.1 Gammaproteobacteria bacterium | reverse complement strand
GGCGCCGCGGATGCGCCGCGCTTCGGCGTCGCCCGAGCCCACCGTGAGGCCAAGCTCGGCGAGGCCGCTGGCCCAGGCGTCCCCGGAGCCCACCCGGACTTCGACCCGGATGTCCTGCGGCACGGCGCCGGACAGGTCGAAGTACGCATAGCGGTTGCCGAAGAACCAGCCGCCCGCACGCTCCTTCCGGGCCAGGCGCACGACCAGGCGGTCGCCGTCGCGCGCCTGCTCCAGCGACAGGCGCGACAGTTCTTCCGCGCTCGACGCGCAGGCGCGGCCCTGCAGCCGACCGGCCTTCCCGGGCTGGCCGTCGAGCCGCAGCTTGCTGGAACCGACGTGGAACTCGATCGTCCGCGCGTCGCCGACGTCGAGGGTGAGCGCCTGCGGCGCGCTGTGCTTGCAGGAGCGGCCGTCGTCGGCCAGCGCGGGCGGCGCGGGCAGGGCGGCGCCGAGGGCGAGAAGGGCGAGGGTGGCCACGGAGGCGGGAAGGTGCATGGGAGGTCCTCGTGTCGGTGCGCGTCAGGTGTCGCTGGAGCCGCCGGAATCCTCTCCGGATCCGCCTTCGGCGCGGTGGCCGCAGTCCTCGACGTCGCCACGCGTAAGGGTCGCGTAGGGGGCGAAGTCCGGGAGCGCCGCGGCCAGCGCCTGCTGGCTTGCGTACAGCGGCGGCAGCAGCGTGCACAGGCGCTCGGCCTCGGCTTCGATCTTCGCGGCCTCGGCCTTGATCCGCGCCTCGTAGGAGTCCCGGCCTTCCTTGCCACCGAACAGCGCCTCGCCGATCCCCGTCAGCGCCGTGCCGGCGATGTCCGCGCCCTGGGCGCCGATCGCCATGCCGGCCAGGGCCAGGCCCTCGAGCTGGCGACGGTGCTCGAGCAGCAGCGCGTGCTGCGCGGGCGTGGCCGGCACGGCCTTGCCGGCGATGAGCAGCGTGCCGTCGGGCGTGAGCTCGGCCACGGGCCTGTCGTCGGCCGAACGCTTCGTGACGAAGCTGCGCCCGTTGATCGTGACCAGGTTGTCCATGCCGAGGCGGATGTTCTCCGTGCGGAGCTTCTCGCCGGCCTTGTCGATCGCCTTGGCGGCCTGCCGGCCGATGAGGGTCCGGTCGGTCGTGGCACCGGCGCCATCGGTCCGGTCCGGCGCCCGGTCGCAGCCGGCGGCGAGCAGGCAGGCGAGGAGCGTGGAGGTCGCGCCGGCAATGCGCTTGCGGGTCTTCATGTGCGGTCCTCCGGGAATGCCCATGCGGTCAGGCCTCGTCGCGCCAGCGGCGCAGGCGGGTCGCGAGCAGCAGCATCGCGACCCCGGCGGCGACGCCGATCCATAGGTCCGCCTGCGCCAGGTTCGAATAGACGCCGGCCGGCTCGACCATCGCCAGTGCCCCCTGCGACTCGATGTCGAAGCCCCCGAGGCGCTCGATGTCGTGCCCGGTCAGCGGCACCACGCCCAGCAGCATGCGCGCGACGATGTTACCCCAGAACCACTGGGTCTCCAGGTTGAACAGGTGCATCACGCTGAACAGGGTGACGAAGACGCCGGCCAGCACCGGGACCAGGACGGCCCAGAGGAAGGGCACGCTGCGCGCCCAGGCCGAGCACAGCATCAGCCAGCCGACCGTGGGCAAGGCCCAGAGCGCATAGACGGGGATCGCCGCCAGCACGTAGGCCGAGATCGCCAGCGGATTGCCCGGGCCCCAGATGAGCTCCCAGGGATTGCCGCCGTGCACCATGACCGCGACGCTGAGCAGGACCAGGAAGCCGAACATGGTGGCGATGGCCGCCAGGGTCGCCAGCAGCGGGACCACCAGCACGGCGCTGGCCACCTTGGACAGCACGGGCTCGCCGTCCGACAGCGGCAGCGATTTCCAGAACAGCACGCTGCGGTCCTTGCGCTCGTCGTACAGCGCGCCCAGGCAGTAGAAGAACATCACGAAGACCATGACGATGTAGGGCCACGCCGATGCCAGCAGCATGGTCACGTCGATGCCCGTGGCGATCTGGGCCTTGTCCTCGTCGCTCAACTGCGCGGCGAGCGCACCCAGGTCCAGGCCGTTGATGGACATGGTGCTGCCGTCGTCGAGATAGACCTTCGCGTCGCTGTCGGCATTGCGCATGCCCACCATCGCGATGACGAAGAAGACCGCGGTCAGCAGCAGCGAGACCGCCCCGGCGACCACCGGCGCCCAGAGGAATCCTCCCCTGTGCTCCCAGTACTCGCGCCTGAGCAGCAGGCTGAAACGGTGGGTCCGGTTCGCCGGGGCCTTGGCCACCGGCAGGGTGTCGGCTGTGGCGTTCATCAGTAGGTTCCCTTCATGGTGGCGACGAACAGGTCGGCGAGGCCCGGGGTGCGGGTCTCGCCGAAGGCGGCGAGGGTTTGCCGTTCCACTCCATCGAACAGCATCACGACCTTGCCGAAGGGCAGGTTGCGCTCGTCGATCGGCGACCGGGCCCGCGCTTCCTCCAGCCGGCCCGGCTCGACCAGGACCTCGGTGAAGCGCTCGGCCAGCTCGTCCATGGGGGCATCGAGCACGATGCGGCCGTCGCGGATGAACAGGGCGTCGGTGAGGATGTGCTCGACCTCCTCCACCTGGTGGGTGGTGATGAGGATGGTCTTGTCCTCGTCGAAGTAGTCCTCCAGCAGGCGCTGGTAGAACTCCTTGCGGTAGAGCACGTCGAGCCCCAGGGTCGGCTCGTCGAGCACCAGCAGGCGGGCGTCGATCGCCATCACCAGCGCCAGGTGCAGCTGCACGATCATGCCCTTGGACATCTCGCGCACCCGCATCCCGGGGGTCAGCTTGGTGTTGGCGAGGAAGCGCTCGCAGCGGGCGCGGTCGAAGCGCGGGTGCACGCCTTCGACGAAGGCGATCGCCTCGCGGACCCGCATCCAGCGCGGCAGCACCGCGACGTCGGCGATGAAGCAGACGTCGTTCATCAGCACGTCGCGCTCCCGCCGCGGGTCCCTGCCGAGCACGGACAGCCCGCCCTCGAAGGGGACCAGGCCGAGGATGGACTTCAGGGCGGTGGTCTTGCCGGCGCCGTTGGGGCCGACCAGGCCGACGATGCGGGCGCGGGTGACCTGGAAGGTGGCGCCGTCGAGCGCGACCACGCCCTTGCGGTAGGCCTTGCGCAGGCCCGTGGCGTCGATGACGGTGTCGTGGGTGTTCATGCGGCGTCTCCTTCGCGCAGCAGTTCCTCGGGGGAGAGGCCCAGCAGCCGGATCCGCTCCAGCACCTGCGGCCATTCATCTGACAGGAAGCGCTCCCGTTCGCTGCGAAGCAGCTTCTTGGACGCCTCTTCGGTGACGTACATCCCCAGGCCCCTGCGCTTCTCCACCAGCGATTCGTCGGCGAGCTCCTGGTAGGCGCGGGACACGGTGATCGGGTTGAGCTGGTACTCGGCCGCGACCTGGCGCACGGAGGGAAGGGCGTCGCCCGGGCGGAGCTGGCCGTCGAGCATCATCGCGATGACGCGCTCCTTCAGCTGGCGGTAGATGGGAGCGCTGTCGCTCCACTGGATGCCGGACATGGCTCAGCCTCCGATACGGCGCATGCCGCGGGCGAACGAGAAGTAGGGAAGCGCCAGCCCGCGGCGCGAGGCCACGGCGCCGCTGCCGCCGGGGCGGGTCCCGCCCGCATCCGCGGCGGGTGCCGGGGCGGACGCGGTCGCGTCGCCGGGAGACGGCTGGCCACCCTGGTCGACCGGGGTGGCGACCAGGAGGGCGGCAACCAGGAACAGTCCGGACGCGGAAAGGGCGACGAGGCTGTGGTTGAGCTTGCGGTCCATGGCTCGGGCTCCTGCACTGGGAGACTGGTGTTGTATGCAACTATAACACCACCACACGCCGCGTCAACAGGGTCCTGCCCCCAACTGATGGCAGGGGGGCGCGATTGCCGGGGGCCGCCCGGGTCGCGACAATAGGCGCCTTCAACGCCGCGCGGTCGCGGCCAGAGTCCAGGAGCATCCCCTGATGAAATCCACGCTGCGCGGCCTTGTCGCGCTGTCCCTCGCCGCGGCCCTGTCGCTGGCCCCCGCCATTGCCCAGGAGAACGCGGTGCCCACCACCGAGCGCGAGAAGAACAGCTACATGGTCGGCGTCGACGTCGGTACCTCGATCCGCGCGGTCGGCCCCGACATGGACCGCGCGGAGTT
>JAAZHF010000020.1 GCA_012510865.1 Gammaproteobacteria bacterium | reverse complement strand
TGCGTCTCGCCCAGCTCGGTGCGGTAGACCTTGGTGACCTGGCGCATGTCCAGCATGGCGGATCCTTGTTCCTGGGGTGGGTGGGCGGCGGCGTCCATCAGTCGACGTGGAACCGTTCGGGAAGGGCGGAGGCCGGCAGGTAGTGCTCCGGGGCCGACCGGCGGCGCGGCTCGCCGCGGTTCGCGGCCGCGCCGTCGCCGTCGCCCGGATGCAGGTCGAAGTGGTAGAGCTCGCTGAGGCGGCGCGGCACGGCGTCGGCCAGTTCGAACGAACTCCAGTGCAGGTGGTGGGGGAAACCGGTCGTTGCGTACATGGTCACTCTCCGGAGATGCGGACGCGGTCCGCCTGCTGGAACTGGTCGCTGCCCGACACGACGATGCGTTCGCCGGCCTGCAGCCCCGAGACGATCTCGACGGCGGACAGGCTCGTCGCGCCGGCCTGGATCGGTCGCCGCTGGGCGCTGCCGCCCTGGACGACGTAGGCGAAGTTGCCGCCTTCCTGCTCGAGGAAGGGACCGCGCTCCACCATCAGCACGTCCTCGCGGGTATCCAGTACGATGCGCGCCGACAGCCTCTGGTTCTGCCGCAGGCCGGGCGGCTGGTTGCCGTCGGTGAAGCGCAGGCGGGCGTTGACCTCGCCGTTCACCACCTCGGGCGACACCGCCGAGATCTCGGCCGGCCAGAGCTTCCCGGCGCTGGCCACCTGGGCCGGCATGCCGATCCCCAGGTCGCGGGCGAAGCTCTCGGGGACCCTGATCTCGACCTCGAACCGCGACAGGTCGACCACGCCGAGGATCGGCGCGTTGGCGGCCACGTTGGTGCCTTGGGCGATCTGCACCTGGCCGACCTGGCCGTCGAAGGGCGCGCGCAGCGTCAGCGCGTCCACCTGGCGGCGCAGCTCCTCCACCACCGCCTCCTGGCGCTCGGCGAGGAGCCGCTTGTTGCTGGCGTCGATGCCGGCGCCCTGGCCCTGCAGCGCGAAGTCCTGGCGCGCCGAGGCGACGCCGATCTGCGCCTTCTTCAGGCCGTCGAGCGCGCGGTCGTAGTCGTTGCGCGAGACCGCGCCGCCTTCGAAGGCACGCTTGTAGCGTTCGACGTCGCGCTCGGCCGCGACCTCGTCGATCAGCGCCTGGTCGAGCAGCTTCCGGGCGGCGGAGCGGGTGAGGCGCGCGTCGAGCACGGCGCGGTTGGCCTCGCCCTGCAGGTTGGCCAGCGTCGACTCTTCCTGCACCAGCCTGCTGCGCAGCTCGGGGCTGTCGATGACGGCCAGTTCCTGGCCTTCTTCGACCGCGTCGCCCGCGACCACCTTCAGCGCCACCGTGCCGACGGCGATGGCGTACAGGGTCGGGCTGTTGGCCGCGATCACGCGACCGTCGGCGGTGAGGTCGCGGACGAGGTCGCCGCGGACGACCTCGGCGATGCGGATGCGGGAGGTGTCGTAGGAGCGACCGCCGCTGCTCCAGCCCGCCGCGATCCAGGCCGCGAGCCCGAGCACCACCACGCCCCCGGCCGCGGCGACGACGCGCGGGTCGCGCAGGCGTCGGCGCGCCGACGGCTGCGTCGAGGCCGGGGCGCGGTCCTGGCCGGAGGTGTCGCGGATGCGGGCGCGGGGTGTATCCATGGAGTGTCCGTGGCTGGCATTGCGGGTGTCTGCCTGTATCGACGCAAGCGCCGTGCCAACTGCAAGTCACTGATCCGCAAGGACTCTGGAGCAGTGTCCGGGTGTCCGCCCGGACACCGGCGGCGTCCGCGCGGACAGCCCCGATCGCTTTCCCCGTTAGACTGTGCGGCATCTTTCCCAGGCATCCCTGACCTATGTGCGGCATCGTCGGCGCGATCGCGGATCGCGATGTGGTTCCCGTCCTGATCGAAGGACTCAAGCGGCTCGAGTACCGCGGCTACGACTCCGCGGGCATCGCCGTGGTCGACGGCGGCGACGTCCGCCGCGTGCGACGCACCGGACGCGTATCGGAGATGGAGGGGGCCGCCGCGGGCGAGGGCTTCTCGGCCACCCTGGGCATCGGCCACACGCGCTGGGCGACCCACGGCGGGGTCACCGAGTCCAACGCCCATCCGCACGTGAGCCACGGCGTGGCGCTGGTCCACAACGGCATCATTGAGAACCACGAGCAGCAGCGCGAGCGCCTGCGGGAGCTCGGCTACGAATTCGAATCGCAGACCGACACCGAGGTCATCGCGCACCTGATCCACCACTACCTGAAGCAGGGCGACGACCTGCTCGCGGCGCTGCAGCGCGCGGTCAAGGAGCTGCATGGCGCCTACGCGCTGGCCGTGGTCAGCCGCAAGGAGCCGGGCCGGATGGTGGTCGCGCGGATGGGCTGCCCGCTGCTGGTGGGCATCGGCGAGGGCGAGAACTTCGTCGCCTCCGACGTCTCCGCGATCCTCCAGGCCACGCGCCGGGTGATTTTCCTCGAGGAAGGCGACACCGCCGAGGTCCGGCGCGAGGGCGTGCAGGTGTTCGACGGCGACGACCGGCCGGTGCTGCGCGAGGAGCACCTGTCCGACGTGTCGCTGTCGTCGCTCGAGCTCGGCCCCTACCGGCACTTCATGCAGAAGGAGATCCACGAGCAGCCGCGCGCGCTGGGCGACACGATGGAGGCGATCATCGACGCCGGGAGCTTCGAGCCGACGCTGTTCGGCGAGGACGCCGAGGCGGTGCTGCGCGAGGTCGAGGGCGTCCAGATCCTGGCCTGCGGCACGAGCTTCTACGCCGGCTCGGTGGCCCGCTACTGGATCGAGGCCATCAGCGGCCTGCCGTGCAGCGTGGAGATCGCGAGCGAGTACCGCTACCGCACCGCGGTGGCGAACCCGAAGCACCTCGTCGTCACCATTTCCCAGTCGGGCGAGACGCTCGACACGATGGAGGCGCTCAAGTACGCGAAGTCACTCGGCCACGAGCTGACGCTCTCGATCTGCAACGTCCCCGAGAGCGCGATCCCGCGCGCCAGCCGGCTGGTGTTCTATACCCGCGCCGGCGCCGAGATCGGCGTCGCGTCGACCAAGGCCTTCACCACCCAGCTGGTGGGGCTGTTCGCGCTCGCGGCAACGCTCGCCAGGCTCAACGGCCGGCTGCCGGAAGCCGCCGGGGCGGAGTACATCGAGGCGCTGCGCCACCTGCCCGGCAGCGTGCAGCACGCGCTCAACCTCGAGCCGCAGATCGCGCTGTGGTCGGAAAGCTTCACGCCGAAGCAGCACGCGCTGTTCCTCGGCCGCGGCGTGCACTATCCGATCGCGATGGAAGGCGCCCTCAAGCTCAAGGAGATCTCGTACATCCACGCCGAGGCCTATCCCGCGGGCGAGCTCAAGCACGGCCCGCTGGCGCTGGTAGACGATGCCATGCCGGTGGTGGTGCTCGCGCCCAACGACAGCCTGCTGGAGAAGGTGAAGTCGAACATGCAGGAAGTGCGCGCGCGCGGCGGCGAGCTGTTCGTGTTCACCGACGCCGACAGCAACTTCAGCGAGAGCGAGGGCGTGCACGTCATCCGCACCGAACGCCACGTCGGCGTGCTGAGCCCGATCGTGCACACGATCCCGGTGCAGCTGCTCGCCTACCACGTGGCGCTGGCGCGCGGCACCGACGTCGACAAGCCGCGCAACCTCGCAAAGAGCGTGACCGTCGAATAGCGAAGCGCCCCGCGTTCGGCGGGGCGCTCGGGTTCCCGGGAAGCGGGCCGCGGGTCAGGCCCCGGCGGCGGGCCCGGCGGGATCGGCCGCGTCGGTGGCTTCGCCCTCGCCCTGCGCCCCGTCGGCGGGGGCGTCGGACGGTCCGGTCGCCGCCGGCGGCGCAACCGCCGGACCGCCCACGCGCGAGACGCGCCAGATGATGTTCGCGAGGTCGTCGGCGATGATCACCGCGCCGCGCGGATCGAGCGTGACCCCCACCGGACGGCCGCGGGTGGTGCCGTCGTCGTCGCGGAAGCCGGTGGCGAAGTCGATCGGATCGCCGGCCGGACGGCCGTTGCGGAAGGGCACGAACACCACCTTGTAGCCCGACGGGTCGGGACGGTTCCAGCTGCCGTGCATGCCGACGAAGGCGCCGTCGGCGAACTCCGGCCCCATCACCGGGCTGGAGAAGTCCACGCCCAGCGAGGCGACGTGCGCGCCCAGGCTGTAGTCCGGCGTGATCGAGGCGGCGACCTTCGCGGGATTCTCGGGCTTCACGCGGGTGTCCACGTTCTGCCCCCAGTACGCCCAGGGCCAGCCGTAGAAGCCGCCCTCGCGCACCGAGGTCAGGTAGTCGGGGACCAGGTCGGGGCCGATCTCGTCGCGCTCGTTGACCACCGCCCACAGCTGGCCGCTGCCCGGCTGGATCGCCAGCGCGGTCGGGTTGCGAAGCCCGGTCGCGTAGGGCCGGTGCATGCCGGTCGCCACGTCGATCTCCCAGATCATGGCGCGGTCCTGCTCGGCCAGCATGCCGCGCTCGGTGATGTTGCTGTTGGAGCCGATGCCCACGTACAGGAAGCGGCCGTCCGCGCTCGCGGCCATCGCCTTGGTCCAGTGGTGGTTGATCTCCGACGGCAGCAGCGTGAGCACCTCCGGCTCCCCCGCCGGCGCCTGGGTCATGCCGGGCTGGTAGTCGAAGCGCACGACCGCGTCCTGGTTGGCCACGTACAGGCTGTCGCCGACGAGGGCCATGCCATACGGCGCGTTGAGGTTGTCGGCGAACACGGTCTGCAGCTCGTACTCGCCGTCGCCGTCGGCGTCGCGCAGCAGGGTCAGGCGGTTGCCGCTCTTCACCTGGGTGGTGCCGGCGGCCTTGATCGGGCCGGCGATGATGTCCTTGGGCTTGAGCTTGGGCGCGTTGCCGCCGCGGCCCTCGGCCACCAGGATGTCGCCGTTGGGCAGCACCAGGGTCTGGCGCGGGATGCCCAGGCCGGTGGCGATGGCGCGGACCTCGAAGCCGTCGGGGACCACGGGCAGGCGGTCGCCCCATTCGGCCGGGTCGGCGATCACCATCTGCGGCAGCAGGCCGCGCTTGGGTTCGGGCAGCTCCGGGTTGGGGCCGTACTGCATGGGGCCCGGGTCCGGGTTGCAGGCGGACAGGACCAGCGCCGCAGCGGCGATGGAAAGCAGGCTCAGGCGGTTCATTCCACACCTCCGATGCGCGGGGCGCAGGCCGCGAAGCAGGTCGCCACGACGGCGAGGACGACGACGACGATCGACATCACCAGGCCGCCGGGCATGCTTGCCCAGGCGTCCCGGGCATGCATCAGTGCGTTGAAGAAGCCCACGATCCACGTGGCCAGCAGCAGCACGAAGTGCAGGAGCGAACCCCGCGTGCGACGTCCCGGGAACAGGGCGATCAGCGCGCAGACCAGGGCCGCGCCGGCCACGACCAGGCCCCCCGCGATCAGCCAGGAGGCGAAGTTGTTCCACTGGATCTCGTACGTGCGGGCGTAGGCGACGTCGCTCAGGAGCGCGCCCAGGAACAGGAAGACGGCCCCGCCGAGCAGAACGGCGTGGACAGGATGGAACGCGGCTGGATAGCGGCGGACGGGTATGGCGGCCATTGTCGATCCTCTGGAGAGACGGCCCCCTCGGGGCGTCGGATGGATGGCGCTTCCCTGGCGGGAGCAGGCCCGTTCATCTTATGTCAGGGGTCCTCACGGGGATGTGTAGGGGGCCGGGAAGCTGCGTACGCGACGCATTGGACCACGGGCGGGGCTGGCGCGGGGCCGGGGGATCGGGCAAGGGTCGTCTGGAAGGCGCCTTCGCACGGGGAGGAGTAGCGTCGGTCGGGCAACCACGCCAGGAGGCACGCCGATGGACCGATCCCGGAGCACCGTCCGCCCCGCGCCGGACCAGGTCATGGTCGACATCGCGGACTACGTCGCCGGCTTCGAGGTCGACTCGCCGCTTGCCTGGTCGACCGCGCGCCACTGCCTGCTCGATACGCTCGGATGCGGGCTGGAGGCGCTGGAGTATCCCGCCTGCACGCGCATGCTGGGACCGGTGGTGCCGGGCACGGTGGTCCCGTGCGGTGCGCGCGTGCCGGGCACCGCCCACCAGCTGGACCCGGTGAAGGCGGCCTTCGACATCGGCGCCATGGTCCGCTGGCTCGACTTCAACGACACCTGGCTGGCGGCGGAGTGGGGGCACCCTTCGGACAACCTGGGCGGCATCCTCGCCGTGCTCGACTGGCGCGCCCGCAGCGCCGCCGCGGCGGGCAGGCCGCCGCCGACCGTGCGCGACGTGCTGCGTGCGATGGTCAAGGCGCACGAGATCCAGGGCTGCCTCGCGCTCGAGAACAGCTTCAACCGCGTCGGGCTGGACCACGTGGTGCTGGTCAAGGTGGCCACGACCGCGGTGGTGGCCGGCCTGCTCGGGCTGGCGCGCGACCGCATCGTCGACGCGGTCTCGCAGGCCTGGGTGGACGGGCAGAGCCTGCGCACCTACCGCCACGCCCCCAATACCGGGAGCCGCAAGTCCTGGGCCGCGGGCGACGCGACCAGCCGCGGCGTGCGCCTGGCGCTGGTCACGGCCAGCGGGGAGATGGGCTGCCCCGGCGCGCTCACCGCCGACACCTGGGGCTTCTACGACGTGTCCTTCCGCGGCACGCCCTTCCGCTTCCAGCGCCCCTACGGCAGCTACGTGATGGAGAACGTGCTGTTCAAGATCAGTTTCCCGGCCGAGTTCCACGGCCAGACCGCGGTCGAGGCGGCCCTGGCCCTGCACGCGCGCATGCGCGAGGCCGGGCGGCGGATCGAGGACATCGCGGCGGTCACCATTCGCACCCAGGAGGCCTGCATCCGCATCATCGACAAGCAGGGCCCGCTGGACAATCCGGCCGACCGCGACCACTGCATCCAGTACATGGTGGCGGTGGCGCTGATCTTCGGCCGGCTGACCGCGGCCGACTACGAGGACGAGGTCGCCGCCGACCCGCGCATCGACCCGCTTCGGGCGCGGATCCGCTGCGTCGAGGACCCGCGCTACACCGCCGACTACCACGACCCCGGCAAGCGCAGCATCGCCAACGCGCTCACGGTGGAGTTCAGCGACGGCGGCCGCCTGGACGAGGTGGAGGTGGAGTACCCGGTCGGGCACCGGCGGCGCCGCGCGGAGGGCATCCCGCTGCTCGAGGCGAAGTTCCGGCGGAGCCTGGCGCGGCGCTTCCCGGAGCGGCAGCAGCAGCGGATCCTCGAGGCCAGCCTCGATCCCGCGCGGCTGGAGGCCATGCCCGTGCACGAGTACGTGGACCTCTACCTGCCCTGAGCCGCCGCCGGCGCTGCCGCTGGCCGGAAGCGCCGGCGGCGGGTGATATCGTCTGGCTCCCGCACGCCGCCGTCGACGATGGGCACCTACGCACTCGGTTCCGTGTTTTCCCCGGCTTCGCTGGCCATGGTCGGCTCGAGTCCGCGGGAGCGCTCGCTGGGCAGGCTGGTGCTGCGCCAGATCATCGACGGCGGCTTCCCGGGGCGGATCGGCGTCGTCAACCGCCGCTATCCCTCGATCGAAGGCGTGGCCACGGCGGCCCGGCTCGGCGAACTCGGCTTCGCGCCGGAGCTGGTGGTCATTTCCACGCCCCCGGCCTCGGTGCCGCGCGCGGTGGCCTCGGCCGCGGATGCGGGCGCCCGCGCGGCGATCGTCCTCAGCCGCGGGCTGGGCGAAGGCCCGGGCTCGTGCCACGCCGAGCTCGAAGCGGTGGCGCGCGCCCGCGGGGTGCGCGTGCTGGGGCCCAACTGCCTCGGCGTGATGGCACCGCACGCCAGGCTGCACGCGAGCTTCGCCGCGCGCCGTCCCCCGCCCGGCGACCTGGCGCTGGTCTCGCAGTCGGGTGCGGTCGGCGCGGCGATGATCGAGTGGGCCGCGGGGCGCGGCATCGGCTTTTCGGCCGTGGCCTCGCTGGGGGACGCCGTCGACGTCGACTTCGCCGACCTGCTGGACTGGTTCGCGGTCGATCGCCACACCCGCGCGATCCTGCTCTACATCGAACACGTCCGCGATGCGCGCAAGTTCCTGTCGGCCGCGCGCGCCGCGGCCCGCGGCAAGCCGGTGGTGGTGGTCCGGCCGGGGCGGCACCTGCGCCGGCCCGGCCAGCCGGCGAGCCACGCCGCGGCCCTGGCGACCCCGGACGACGTCTACGACGCGGCCTTCCGTCGTGCGGGGCTGCTGCGCGTGCACGCGCTGGACGAACTGTTCGCCGCCGCCGAGACCCTGTCGCACCTCGGCAGCGCGCCCGGCCCGCGGCTGGCCGTGCTCACCAACGGCGCGGGCACCGGCATGCTCGCCCTCGACCGGCTGCAGGACCTGGGCGGCGTCCCCGCGACGCTTGGCGCGGACACCGTGGACCGCCTGGACGCGGCGCTCGCGCGCGGCTGGTCGCGCGCCAATCCGGTCGACCTCCTAGGCGATGCCGACGGCGAACGCTACGCCCTTGGGCTGCAGGCGCTGCTCGAGGATCCGGGGAGCGACGCCGTGCTCGCGGTCAACGTGCCCACCGCGCTGTCGCACCCGCGCGACGCGGCGCAGGCGGTGGTGGACGTGCTGCGCACCCGCAGGCGCGGGACCGGCAAGCCGGTGCTCGCGCTGTGGCTGGGCGAGGACCACGGCGCCAGCGAGCTGCTGGGCGAAGCCGGCGTGCCCACCTATGGCAGCGAGGCCGAAGCCGTGCGCGGCTTCATGTACCTGGTGCGCCACCGCGAGGCCCAGGACGCGCTGATGGAAACCCCGCCCAGCCTGCCGGAAGACTTCGCGGTCGACCGCGGCGCCGGCCAGGGGCTGGTCGATGCCGCCCTTGCCGCCGGCCGCGAATGGCTGGACCCGGAGGCGACCGCCCGCCTGCTCGCCGCCTACGGGATCCCGATCGCGACACCGCGGCTGGCCGCCGACGCGGAGGCCGCGGTGGAGGCAGCCCGGCCGCTGCTCGATGCCGGCGGCACGGTCGCGTTCAAGGTGCTGTCGCCCGACATCGCGCACAAGTCGGACGTCGATGGCGTCCGCCTGCACCTGGGCAGCGAGGACGCGGTGCGCGAGGCCGCCCGCGGGATCATCGGGCGTGCGCGCAGGCTGCGGCCCGATGCCCGGATCGACGGCGTCAGCGTGCATCCGATGGTGCTGCGGCCGAAGGCGCGCGAGGTGATCGCGGGCATCGCCGACGACCCCGTGTTCGGACCGGTGGTGGTGTTCGGCCGCGGCGGCACCGCCGTCGAAGTGATCGACGACAAGTCGCTGGCGCTGCCGCCCCTGGACCTGCGCCTGGCGCACGAGCTCATCGGCCGCACGCGCGTCTCGCGCATCCTGCGCGCCTACCGCGACGTCCCGGCCGCCGACGAGCGCGCGCTGGCGCTGCTGCTGGTGAAGCTGGCCCAGCTTGCCGCCGACATCCCGGAGGTGCGCGAGGTCGACATCAACCCGATCCTGGTCGACGCCGGCGGCGTGGTCGCGCTGGACGCGCGGGTCGCCGTCGCGCCATCCAGGCGCCTGCACCGCGGGCGCGGCCATCCGCGCTTCGCCGTGTTCCCGTACCCGACCGAGCTCGAGCGGACGCTCCGGCTGTCCAACGGCCGCGAGGCGTTCGTGCGCCCGGTGCGTCCGGAGGACGACGCGATGTTCCGGCGGTTCTTCGACCGGGTCAGCGCGGAAGACCTGCGGCTGCGCTTCTTCCGCGCCGTGCGCGACTTCAGCCACGACTTCATCGCCCGTCTGGTGCAGCTCGACTACGCACGCTCGATGGCCCTGGTGGCGATCGACCGCGGCACGGGCGAGATGCTGGGCGCGGTGCGCCTGCTGGCCGACCCGGACTTCATCCGCGGCGAGTACGGGATCATGGTCCGCTCCGACCTCAAGGGCGCGGGCCTGGGCTGGCGCCTGATGGAGGAGATGGTCGGCGTCGCCCGCTGGATGGGGCTGCAGTCGATCGAGGGCCAGGTGCTGCGCGAGAACAGCACGATGCTGGCCATGTGCCGCCGCCTCGGCTTCAGGGTGGTCCCCGACCCGGACGACGCCACCCTGATGCTGGTCACGCTCCCGATCGAGGCCCCGCCGTAGGACGCGACCCGCGTTCCTGCAGGAACGGCTACAGCCGCGATCGGCCGCCATCGCGGCTGTAGCCGCTCCTACAAAGGGGATAATGTCCGCCACATGCGCAAGATCCTGCACATCGACATGGACGCCTTCTACGCGTCGGTGGAGCAGCGCGACGATCCCTCCCTGCGCGGGCGGCCGGTGGTCGTGGCCTGGCGCGGCGCGCGCTCGGTGGTGTGCGCGGCCTCGTACGAGGCGCGGGTGTTCGGCGTGCGCTCGGCGATGCCGGCCGCGCGCGCCGAGCGGCTGTGCCCGGACGCGGTGTTCGTGCCGCCCGACTTCGCCCGCTACAAGGCGGTGTCGCGGCAGGTGCGGGAAATCTTCCTGCGCCACACCGACCTGGTGCAGCCGCTGTCGCTGGACGAAGCCTACCTGGACGTCACGCAGCCGAAGGTCGCCTCGCCCAGCGCGACCGAAAGCGCGCGCAGGATCCGCGCCGAGATCCGCGAGGCGACTTCGCTCACCGCGTCGGCCGGCGTGGCGCCGAACAAGTTCATCGCCAAGATCGCCTCCGACTGGAACAAGCCCGACGGCCTGTTCGTGGTGCGGCCGTCGCGGGTCGAGGCCTTCCTGACGCCGCTGCCGGTGTCGAAGATCCCGGGCGTCGGCAAGGTGATGGAGAAGAAGCTGGCGGACATCGGCGTGGCCACCGTCGGCGACCTGCGGGCCTTCGCGCTGGAGGAGCTGCAGGCGCGCTTCGGAAGTTTCGGCGCGGCGCTGTACCGGCGCGCGCGCGGCATCGACGAGCGCCCGGTGCAGCCCGACCAGCCGGTGCAGTCGATCTCCAGCGAGGACACCTTCGCCACCGACCTGCGCCTGGACGAACTCGGCCCGGCGATCGAGGCGCTGGCCGCCAAGGCCTGGGCGGCGCGCACGAAGACCGCGCGCATCGGCCACACCGTGGTGCTGAAGCTCAAGACCGCCGACTTCCGCATCCTGACCCGCAGCTTCACGCCGGACGCGCCGCCGGCGACCGCGGCGGAGTTCACCGCCATCGCGCTGGCGCTGCGCGAGCGCGTGCAGCTGCCGGCGGCGACGCGCTACCGGCTGGCGGGCGTGGGCCTGTCGGGGTTCCGCGAGCCCGACGACACGCCGCTCCAGGCGCCGCTGTTCGCATCGGCCTGAGCCGCGCGCGGGGTCCGCGGCCGCAGC
>JAAZHF010000197.1 GCA_012510865.1 Gammaproteobacteria bacterium | reverse complement strand
GTGCTGCTGGTCCACGGCCTGTGGATGCCGCCGCTGGCGATGCGGTGGTTCGCGTCGAAGCTGCGCGCCCTGGGCTTCGACACCGGCGTGGTCGGCTACCGCAGCATCATCGGCAGCACCGGGGCGGCGGTGGAGCGCATCCGCGGCCGCCTGCGCGGCGGTGGGCCGACCCATGTCGTCGGCCACAGCCTCGGCGGGCTGCTCGCGCTCGAGGCGGTGCGCGGGGAGCCCTCGCTGCCGGTCGCGCGCATCGCCTGCCTGGGCACGCCGCTGTGCGGCAGCGCGGTGGCGGAGCGGATGTCCCGCCACGCGCTGCCCGCGCTCTACCTGGGACGCAGCTCGGTCCTGCTGGGCCGGGGCTGCGTCGCGCTTCCGCCCGGGGTCGAGGTGGGCATGGTCGCCGGCCGCCGGCCGCGCGGGCTGGGCGCGCTGGTCGCGCGCTTCGAAGGCGCGCACGACGGCACGGTGGCGGTGGACGAGACGCGGGTCCCCGGCCTGGCCGCCCACGTGGTGATCGCCGCCTCGCACAGCGGCCTGCTGTTCTCCGCCGAGGCCGTGCGGCAGGTGGCGGGCTACCTCGCACGGGGAAGCTTCCCCCGCGGCGGCCTATAATTACCCTCTTCCTTCAAGGGTTTGCAGGCGGTTCCATGGCAGGTCATTCCAAGTGGGCGAACATCCAGCACCGCAAGAACGCGCAGGACGCGAAGCGGGGCAAGGTCTTCACCAAGATCATCCGCGAGATCTCGGTCGCGGCGCGCGCCGGCGGCGGGGACCCGGCCGCCAACCCGCGCCTGCGCAGCGCCGTCGACAAGGCGCTGGGCGCGAACATGACCAAGGACGTCATCGAGCGCGCGATCAGGAAGGCCACCGGCGAGCTGGAAGGCGTCAACTACGAGGAGATCCGCTACGAGGGCTACGCACCCGGCGGCGTGGCCGTGATCGTCGACTGCCTGACCGACAACAAGGTCCGCACCGTGGCCGACGTCCGCCACGCCTTCGGCAAGTTCGGCGGCAACCTCGGCACCGACGGCTCGGTGGCCTTCATGTTCCGCAAGCTGGGCGTGCTCAGCTTCGCGCCCGGCTCGGACGAGGAGGCGGTCACCAACGCCGCCATCGAGGCCGGCGCCGAGGACGTGGTGGTCTATCCCGAGGACGGCTCGATCGACGTGCTGGCGGCCCCGGAGGACTTCGAGTCCGTGCGCGACGCCATGGTCGCGGCCGGCGTGGTGCCCGACCAGGCCGAGGTCACCATGCGCGCCGACAACGACGTGGCCGTCGAGGGCGAGACCGCGCAGCAGGTGGTCAAGCTGCTGGAGTGGCTGGAGGACATCGACGACGTCCAGGCCGTGTACTCGAACGCCGAACTCGGCGAAGACGCCTACGCCTGAGTGCGCGTAAGCTGGCGGGCGTGACCAGGATCCTCGGCATCGACCCCGGATCGCAGCGCACCGGCGTCGGCATCATCGACGTCGACGCCGCGGGCCGCGCCACGCACGTCTTCCACGCGCCGCTGGACCTCCTGGCCGGCGCCGCGGCCGCGCCCGGCGACCTGCCGCAGCGCCTCCGCCGCCTGCTCGACGGCCTGCGCGCGATCGTCGAGGAGCACCACCCCGACGAGGTCGCGATCGAACAGGTGTTC
>JAAZHF010000196.1 GCA_012510865.1 Gammaproteobacteria bacterium | reverse complement strand
GCAGTGATCGTGACGCTGATTCTGCTCGGGCGCTATCTGGAGGCGCGGGCCAAGGGTCGTACTTCGGAGGCCATTACGCGGCTGGTGGGCCTGCAGGCCAAGATCGCGCATGTGGCGCGCAATGGCCGCATCGTCGATATTCCGATCGATGAGGTCGTGGCTGACGATATCGTCGAGGTTCGCCCCGGCGAGCGGGTGCCGGTGGATGGCGAGGTTATCGAAGGCCGCAGTTATGTCGATGAGTCGATGATTACCGGCGAACCGGTTCCGGTCGGAAAATCCATCGGCAACACCGTGGTCGGCGGCACCGTCAATCAGCAGGGCTCATTCACACTGCGCGCCACCGCCGTGGGTGGACAGACGGTGCTGGCGCAGATCATCCGCCTGGTCGAACAGGCGCAGGCCGCCAAGCTGCCGATCCAGGCCGTGGTCGACCGGGTCACGCTGTGGTTCGTGCCCGCGGTGATGCTGGCGGCGCTGCTGACCTTCATCGCCTGGATGGCCTTCGGTCCCGGGCCCGCGCTGCCGCTGGCCCTGGTCAATGCCGTGGCGGTGCTGATCATCGCCTGTCCCTGCGCCATGGGGCTGGCCACGCCGACCTCGATCATGGTCGGCACCGGGCGCGGCGCGGAGCTGGGCGTGCTGTTCCGCAAGGGCGAGGCCCTGCAGCGGCTCAAGGACGCGCGCGTCGTGGCCGTCGACAAGACCGGTACCCTCACCGAGGGCAGGCCCGCGCTGACCGCCATGGAGGTCGCCGAAGGCTTCGACCGCGCCGGGGTGCTGCGCCTGGTCGCGGCCGTGGAGTCGCGCTCGGAGCACCCGATCGCGCGCGCGATCGTCGAGGCCGCCGGCGGCGAGGCGGCGGTCATCCCCGCGCCGGCGGGCTTCGAGTCGATCACCGGGATGGGCGTCCGCGCGACGGTCGACGGCCACCGCGTGGACGTGGGCGCCGACCGCTACATGCGCGCGCTCGGCCTGGACCCGGGCGCGTTCGCGGAGCTCGCCGGACGCCTCGCGGGCGAGGGGGCGTCGCCGCTGTACGCCGCGATCGACGGCCGTCTCGCGGCGATCCTCGCCGTCACCGACCCGGTCAAGGCCGATACCCCCGCCGCCATCGACGCCCTGCACGCGCTCGGCCTCCGGGTCGCGATGATCACCGGTGACAACGCCCGCACCGCGCAGGCGATCGCGGCGCGCCTGGGCATCGACGACGTGGTCGCCGAGGTGCTTCCCGCGGGCAAGGTCGAGGCCGTGGAGCGCCTCAGGAACCGGCATGGCCAGGTCGCCTTCGTCGGCGACGGCATCAACGACGCCCCGGCGCTGGCCGCGGCCGACGTCGGCCTGGCCATCGGCAGCGGCACCGACGTGGCGATGGAGGCCGCCGACGTGGTGCTGATGTCGGGCAGCCTGGAGGGCGTGCCGAATGCCATCGCGCTGTCCCGGGCGACGATCGGCAACATCCGCCAGAACCTGTTCTGGGCCTTCGCCTACAACACCGCCCTGATCCCGGTGGCCGCGGGCGTGCTGTACCCGGCCTTCGGCCTGCTGCTGTCGCCGATCCTGGCGGCCGGCGCGATGTCGCTGTCGAGCGTGTTCGTCGTCGGCAACGCGCTGCGCCTGCGCCGCTTCCAGCCGCCCGCGGCGCGTCCCGGGGGGCAGCGCGCATGAACATCGGCGAAGCGGCCGCGGCATCGGGCGTGTCGGCCAAGATGATCCGCTACTACGAGCAGGCCGGCCTGGTGCCGCCGGCCGACCGCAGCGCCTCGGGCTACCGGATCTACGGCGATGCCGACGTGCACCGGCTGCGCTTCATCCGCCGCGCCCGCGACCTCGGCATACAGGTCGCCGATATCGCGGAGCTCCTCGACCTCTGGAACGACCGCACGCGGCGCAGCGCGGGCGTGAAGCGCCTCGCGCAGGCGCACATCGCCGACCTCCAGGGGCGGATCGCCCGGCTGGAGGACATGGCGTCGACGCTGCAGACGCTGGTCGACTGCTGCGCCGGTGACGGGCGGCCCGACTGCCCGATCCTGGGCGGCCTGGAAGAGGCGCCTGCGCCCGCGGCCGTACCCGGCGTGGCGCGCCGGAACCGGGCGCGCGGGCGCGATTAGGCCCCGCGGGGGCGATGGCGGACAATCATCCGTCGCCACCCGCCGCCGCCATGTCCACGATCCCGCCCGACGCCTACGCCGCCTCGATCCGCCTGTCCGTCGCCCCGATGATGGACTGGACCGACACGCACTGCCGCGTGTTCCACCGGATGCTGGCGCCGCACGCCCGGCTCTACACCGAAATGGTCCACGCGAACGCGGTGATCCACGGCGACCGCGCGAAGCTGCTGGCGCTGGACCCGGTGGAGCATCCGGTGGCGCTGCAGCTGGGCGGCAGCGAGCCGGCGCTGCTCGCGCAGGCGGCGCGGATCGGCGCGGAGCACGGCTTCGACGAGGTCAACCTCAACTGCGGCTGCCCCTCGGACCGGGTCCAGGCCGGGCGCTTCGGCGCCTGCCTGATGCGCGAGCCGGCGCTGGTGGCGGATGCCGTGGCCGCCATGATCGACGCGGTCCGCGTGCCGGTGACCGTGAAGTGCCGGCTCGGCGTCGACGACGACCACGAGTACGACCGCTTCCTCGCCTTCATCGACGCGGTGGCCGCGGCCGGCTGCGGCACGTTCGTGGTCCACGCCCGCAACGCCTGGCTCAAGGGCCTGTCGCCGAAGGAGAACCGGGACGTTCCGCCGCTGCGCTACGACTGGGCGTACCGGCTCAAGCGCGATCGGCCGGGGCTCGCCGTGGTGGTCAACGGCGGCATCGCCGACGCGGCCGAGGCGACCGGCCACCTGGACCACGTCGACGGCGTGATGCTGGGGCGCGCCGCCTACCACGACCCCTGGCTGCTGCACCTGCTGGACGTGGCATGGTACGGCGGAGAGCGCTCCACGCGCGCCGACGTCCTGCGTGCGATGCGTCCGTACGTGGAAGGCCAGCTCGCCCGGGGCGTCCAGCTCAAGCACGTCACCCGCCACCTGCTGGGCCTGTTCCACGGCGAGCGCGGCGGCCGCGCCTTCCGCCAGGTGCTCAGCGAGGGCGCGCACCGGCCCGGCGCCGGTTGGCCGCTGGTCGAGGAGGCACTGGCGGCGACGCGCGCGGTCGCCGCGGCCCGGACATGAACGCGAGGCGCGCGTGGAGGAAAAGTTAAGGGGTAATTCACCGCGCCCTGCCGAGAATCGTCCGCACACCCCCGCCGCCGCCGCCGGCTGTGGGCGTGCGTGACTTTCTGTATTCTCGGATGAATGGCCCCCATGACCCCCCGTCGCCGGTTTCCCGCGCTCGCACTCGCCGCCGCCTTCGCGGTGGCGGGTGTCGCGCATGCGGAGGACGGGCGGCGCCAGGGCCGGGGTGGGCCGCCGCCGCGCGCTGCCGAACAGCAGCGGATGCGGCAGGCGCCGCCCCCGCGCCCCGTGGCCCGCGAGGCCCGCGAAGCCCAGGACGCCCGGCGCTGGCGCCAGGACGCGCTGGCCGACTCGGTCCGCCGGGTGCAGAGCCGCACCGGGGGCCAGGTGCTGAGCGCCGAACGCGTGCCCTTCGAGGGCCGCGACATCAACCGGGTGAAAGTGGTCGACGAGCGCGGTCGGGTCCGCGTGTACATGGACGATCCCACGTCGCGCCCGCGGCGTCCGCCGCGTCCTACACGCAGCGACGACGACTGAATTCGCACCCTAGCCCTCAACCCCTCTCCGCCGCGGACGCCGCGCGCGGGGACTGATTGGAGATACCGATGCGAATCCTCCTGGTCGAAGACGAAGCTCCCCTGCGGGAGACCCTTGCCGCGCGGCTCAAGCGCGAAGGCTTCGCCGTCGACGCCGCGCAGGACGGCGAGGAAGGCCTGTACATGGGCCGCGAGGTCCCCTTCGACGTGGGCATCATCGACCTCGGCCTGCCGAAGATGTCCGGCATGGAGCTGGTCAAGGCCCTCCGCGACGAGGGCAAGCAGTTCCCGATCCTGATCCTGACCGCCCGCTCGAGCTGGCAGGACAAGGTCGACGGCCTGAAGCAGGGCGCCGACGACTACCTGGTCAAGCCGTTCCACGTCGACGAGCTGATCGCCCGCCTCAACGCGCTGGTGCGCCGCGCCGCGGGCTGGAGCAAGCCGACCCTGGAGTGCGGCGCCGTGGTGCTCGACCTCGCCGCGCAGACGGTGAGCGTGCACGGCCAGAACGTCGACCTCACCAGCTACGAGTACAAGGTGCTCGAGTACCTGATGATGCACGCCGGCGAACTGGTCTCGAAGGCCGACCTGACCGAGCACATCTACCAGCAGGACTTCGACCGTGACTCCAACGTGCTCGCGGTCTTCATCGGGCGGCTGCGCAAGAAGCTCGACCCCGAGGGCACGCTGAAGCCGATCGAGACCGTGCGCGGGCGCGGCTACCGCTTCGCCATCCCGCGCAGCAACGCGGGCTGAGTGCGGCGGGCGCGCGGGTCGCGCCCGGCGCGCAGGGGAGGCAGGCGTGGGGCAGGGGCGTCGCGAGCGGAGACTGGCCTGGCGGCCGCGATCGCTGCAGGCGCGGCAGCTGTGGGCCGCGAGCCTGGGCCTGGTCGCCTTCCTGGCCGCGGCCGGCTATGCGCTGGACCGCGCCTTCGTCGACGTCGCCAGCCAGCTGCAGCGTGACCGCCTGCGCAGCTATGCCTCCGCCTACGCGGGCGACATCGAGTTCGACCGCGGCGGCAACCTGATCCCCCCCTACACCCAGCCCGACGAGCGCTTCGACCGCCCGGGCAGCGGCCTCTACGCCGAGGTGGTGCTGCCGGGCGGCGGCTGGTCGAGCGAGTCGGCGCGCGGCCCCGAGCTGCCCGAGTCGGGCCTGCTCGAGGGCGGCACCGAGCGCTTCGAGGGGCCGCTTCCGATCACCCGCGCCGACGGCAGCTACGGCGAGGTGCTGCGCTACGGCAAGGGCTTCATCTGGGACCTGGAGCAGCGTCCGGAAGCCGAGTTCCCGTACACGATCTACATCATGGAGGACGCCGGCACCCTGCCGCAGCAGGTGCGCGTCTTCCGCGCCGCGCTCTGGGGCTACCTCGGCATCGCCGGGCTGGTCCTGCTGCTGCTGCAGGCGCTGGTGCTGCGCTGGAGCCTGCTGCCGCTGCGACGCGTCGAGGCCGAGCTCAAGCGCGTGCAGCTGGGCCAGGCCGAGCGCATGAGCGAGCTGCACCCGCGGGAGCTCGAGCCGCTTACCGAGAGCATCAACGCGCTGGTCGAGAGCGAACGGCGCAACCTCGAGCACCAGCGCAACACCATGGCCGACCTCGCCCACAGCCTGAAGACGCCGCTGGCGGTGCTGCGCACGCGGCTGGACAGCGACGCCAGCGAGGCCGAGCTGCGCGAGGAGGTCGCCATCCAGGTGCGGCGCATGAACGAGCTGGTGAGCTACCAGCTCGGCCGCGGCGCCTCGGCCGGCCACCAGCTGTTTTCCGCGCCCATCGAGATCGAGCCCTATGCCGAGGAGATCGTGCGCGGGCTGGAGAAGATCTACGCCGGGCGCGGCACCGTGTGCGAGTTCGAGATCGAGCCGGCGGCGCGCTTCCACGGCGAGCCGGGCGACCTGCAGGAGCTGCTCGGCTACCTGCTGGAAAACGCGTTCAAGTGGGCGGAGTCGCGCGTGCTGCTCACGGTCCGGGCCGGCGCCACCGCGCCGCGTCGCCGGCCCGGGCTGCTGCTCGCCGTGGACGACGACGGCCCGGGCATCCCCCCCGAGCGCATCGCGCACGTGCTCCAGCGCGGCGTGCGCGGCGACGAGCGCGTGCAGGGGCACGGCATCGGGCTTTCGATCGTGCAGGACATCGTCCGCGGCTACCGCGGCGAACTCGAGGTGGGGACCTCGCCGGAGCTGGGCGGCGCGCGCTTCCTGGTGCGCCTGCCGCCGGGGCTGTAGCGCTCAGCCCGCGGCGAAGGGAGAGGGTCCGTAGAGACGCCGCAGGTGCGCGGCGACCTGCGGCTGCTCGCGCTCGAGCAGGGCCGGGTCGCTGAAGTGGTACTCGCTGCAGCCCGCGAAGAACTCTTCCGGCGCTTCGGCGGCATAGGGATCCAGGTCGACGTGCCGCCGGCGCTCGACGCGCTCGACGAACGCGTCGTAGGCCGCCTGGAAGTCACGTGCCCAGGCGCGCTGCCAGTCGCGCGGCAGCGGCGGCGTGCCGTCGAGCACGCCGTCGAGCGCGTCGAGCTTGTGCACCATCTCGTGCACGGCCACGCAGCAGCCGTCCCGCGGGTGGGCCAGGTCGGCGCCGACGTCGGCCCAGGACAGCACCAGGGGCCCGCGGTCCCAGGCCTCGCCGGCCAGCTCGTCCTCCCATTCGTGCATCACGCCCGCGGCGTCGACGTGGCTGCGGTCGACGCGGAAGGCGTCCGGATACACCAGCAGCTGGCTCCAGCCGTGCAGGCCCTCGGCGCCGAACTCGAGCAGGGGCAGGCAGCACAGCGCCGCCAGGATCGCGCGCTCCACCTCGCCGAGCGCGAGTCCGCCCAGCGGAGTGATCTCCTTGTCGCGCAGGAAGCGCGCGCAGAGCCGGCGCAGGCGTTCGCGGCGCCCGTGGTCCAGCGCGGCGACCCACGGGACGCGGTCGATGACGGCCTGCCAGGTGGCCGGGGCGACGTCCGGGGGCGTGCGCCGGAAGAGGCGCCTGATCACGCCATCGCCTAGCGGAACATCCCCGGCAGGAAGCTGTGCCAGCGCGGGGGCCGGCTCGCGCCGGATTCGGCGCCGCGGGGGATCGAGGGCTTCTCGGACTCGGTGCGCTTCGCCCGCGCCGGGTCGGCCTCGGCCGCGGCGTTCGCCGGATAGTCGGCGGAACAGGAGGTGCCGTCGCCGTCGCCCGCGGCCATGCGTGCTTCATGGGCCGCGACGGGGGAGGCCAGCAACAGCAGGATCACGGGAAGGGTGGCGCGGACGGACATGGCGGGGGCCTGTTCGGTGACCGGGTCAACCCAGGGATCATACATCGGCGCCGGCGCCATGCACGCGGCCGCGATGCGCGCGGCGATGGACGGGCGATAATCGCCGCATGCCCGACCCTGCCCCCGCCATCGCGCCGCCGGACCCGCACGCCAATCCGGAGAAGGCCCTGCTGCTGCGACTCGCCCGGGGCCCGGTCTCCGGCGACGCGCTGGCCCGCGAGGCCGGGCTCACGCGTGCGGCGGTGTGGAAGCGGATCGAGGCGCTGCGTGCCGCCGGCATCGCCATCGACGGCGAACCGGGGAGGGGCTACGCGCTGGAGGCGCCGCTGGACCTGCTCGACGCCGGGGCGATCATCGCCGCGCTGCCGCCGTCCCTGCGCGCCGGCATCCATGGGCCCGAAGTGGCCTGGTCGGTCGATTCCACCAACAGCGAGCTCCTGCGGCGCCCGACGCCGGCGCGCGGGGTCGCGGTGCTGCTCGCCGAGCGCCAGACCGGGGGTCGCGGGCGGCTCGGGCGCGGCTGGGCCTCGCCGCTTGCGGCCAACCTGTACCTGTCGCTGGCGCGCGCGTTCGACGGCGGCCTGGCGAGGCTGGGCGGGCTCGGGCTGGTGGCCGGCGTCGCCACGGCGGAGGTCCTGCGGGCACTTGGCTTCGAGGCGGTCGGCCTGAAGTGGCCGAACGACCTCGTGGTGGCCGGCGCGGAGGGACAGGGGCTTCGCAAGCTGGGCGGCCTGCTGGTCGAGGGCGGCGGCGAGCACGCCGGTCCGGTGCGCGCGGTCGTCGGCCTGGGCCTCAACGTGCGCATGCCGGGCGCCGCGGCCGGGGCGATCGACCAGCCCTGGTGCGACCTGTCGGGCCTGGGTCATCCGGCGATGCCCGTGCGGACCGCGCTCGCCTCCGCGCTGGTCGCCGGGCTCGTGGCCGCGCTCGACCGCTTCGATCGCGAGGGCCTCGCGCCCTTCCTGCCCCGGTACGCGGAGCTGGACGCGCTGGCCGGCCGCCGGGTCGAGGTGCGCGCCGGACAGGACGCGTTTGCCGGCGAGGCGCTGGGCCTGGCGTCCGACGGCGCGCTGCGGGTCCTGGTCGATGGCGTCGAGCGCCACGTCCACGCCGGCGAGGCGAGCCTGCGCGGCGGGCCGGCGCCATGACCGACTGGCTGTTCGACCTCGGCAACACCCGCCTGAAGCTGGCCCCGCTGGAGGTGGCTGGGTTGCCCGGACCGGTGCAGGCGTTCGCGCATCGCGAGGCCGGGCTGGATCCGTCCTGGTCCGTCGCCCTGCCGCCAAGGATCGAGGTCGCCTGGGTGGCCAGCGTCGGACCGGCCGCGCTGCGCGCCGCGCTGCTGCAGTCGCTGGTGCCGCGGGCGGCGCGCGTGGTGGAGGAGCGCGTCG
>JAAZHF010000195.1 GCA_012510865.1 Gammaproteobacteria bacterium | reverse complement strand
GTCCGCGCTGCCCTCGGCGACCAGGCGCGCGCGGCCATCGAGTCCGTCGAAGCGGAAGCGTCCGCCCGGCGCGGCCACGTCGAGTGCGCGGGGCCGCAGGTCGATCACGGTGAGCGCGCCGTCCGCCATCGCCAGGTCGACCTCGAGCCCGCCCGAGAGCGCCAGGCCGCCGAGGCCGGCAACGCCGCGCCAGCCGGACAGGTAGCGCGCCGGCAGCGGCGCGGCGTCCGCGCTGCGCAGCGACAGCTCCAGCTGCCGGAGCGTGGTGCCGCCGAACGCGGCGCTGCCGTGCAGCTCCAGCACGCCCGCGTCGCTGGCCGAGAACGCAGGCAGGGTCCATCCCCCGGGACCGGCCTGCGCGCGCAGCCGGACCGGGATGGCATGCGCCGGCAGCTGCACGTAGGCGCTGCCCGACAGCAGTTCGCCGCCGCGGAGCTCGCCGTCGAGGTCGATCCGCGGCCCGTCGTCCAGGGCCAGCCAGTCGAGCGCCAGCCGAGCGCCGAGGCCGGCGCCGGCGTGCCGGCCATCGGGGGTGTCGAAGCTGCCGTCGGCCAGCCGCAGTTCGCCGTCGATGCGCATCGGCGCGCCCTCGGGGACATGCACGCGCAGCGCTCCGTCCAGCGTGCCCTCCCCCAGCCGGAGGTCGGCCCATGCCCCTTCCGCCAGCGCCTGCGCCCAGGCCACCGGCACCCGCCTGAGGTCGATCGCGAACAGGTCCGGCGCGGCGTCGCCGTGCGCCAGCCCGAGCCGGGCGCCGCGGCCGTCGGAGAGCGCGGCCCTGGTTCCTCCGCGCGGCAGCGCGAGCGCCAGCCGAAGCGGGGCCTTGCGCCCCTCGCGCAGCTCGCCGTCGCAGGCCCAGCCGCCGTCGCCGTCGCGGAGCAGCGCGCAGTCCCAGGCCAGGGAGTCGAAGCGGTAGCCAAGGCCGGGCGCCTGCGCGCGCCGCGCGGTGATGCGCAGCGCTCCCCGTGGCGCTCCCGCCGGCCACTCCAGCCGCACCTCGACCTGCTCGAGGGTCGCCACGGGCGTCGACACGCGGTCCATGCGCGCCACCAGCGTGCGCGCCTCGGAGGCGGCGGCGGGCAGCATTGCAAGCAGCCCGAGCAGGGTTAAGATCCACGCTGGCATAGCTGCCAGAATAGCGACAGGAGCGTTCGCGCCGATGAAGCCCCGCATCCTGCTGGTCGAGGACGACCACACCACCGCCGCCTTCCTCGCCGCCGCGGCCGAGGCGCTGCCGGCCACGGTCGACACGGTCGGCTCGCGCGCCGCCGCCCGCGCGCAGGCGGCCAACATCGCGTACTCGCTGTGGCTGGTCGACGCCCACCTGCCCGACGGCGACGGCGCCAGCCTGCTCGCGGAACTCCGCGGCCTGGGCCTGTCGACGCCGGCGATCGCGCACACGGCCGCGCGCGAGGGCGAAGTGCACCAGGTGCTGCACGACGCCGGCTTCGATGCGGTGCTTGTGAAGCCGCTGGCCGCGTCCGCGCTCCGCAGCGCCGTCGCCGCCGCCCTGGCGCGGCCCCGGCCTCCGCGCGTGGCCGAACCGCGTTCGCCACACGGGAACGGCCCGGTCCGCGCCGCCAGCGCGCTGGCCTGGGACGACGCCTCGGCGCTCCGGGCGCTGAGCGGCGAGCGCGCCCACGTCGACGCGCTGCGCGAACTGTTCCTGTCCGAGCTGCCGACCATGCGCGCGGTCGTGGCGGCGGCGGCGCGCAGCGGCGACCGGGCCGCCCTGCGCGACGCGCTGCACCGGCTGCGAGCCAGCTGCGGCTTCGTCGGCGCGGCGCGCCTCGAGCTGGCGGTGGCGGCGCTGCAGAACGCGCCGGATCCGCTGCAGGCGCTGTCGCGCTTCGACGAAGCGGCTCAGGAACTGCTGCCGCCTTCCTGAGGCGCGGCCGGCGCGCCCAGCCGCCCGAGCTCGCCCAGCAGCTGCCACGAGGCCAGCGGACGGCCGCCGAGGTGGGATTCCAGCACCTCACGCAGCACCCGGCGCAGTCCACCCAAGTCCTCGGCCGGCGGCGCGCGGTCGGCCGCGAGCGCCAGCAGGGCGCGCCCGGTCGCGGTGCGTCCGCGCTCGCCGCCGCGCTCGCCGCGCACGCGCACCGGACCCAGCCCCGGATCGAGGCGGTAGCGCGCGGCGGGATCCAGCGGCTCGCCCTCGCCTTCGTGGCCGTAGTCCAGTCCGACGCCGAGCGCGTCCAGCAGGTCGCGCTCGAAGCGGCGCAGCGACCAGGCCAGCGCGCCGCCCGCGCCCAGGCGTGCGCGCAGCTCGCCGTAGGCCGCGTAGAGCGCCGGCTGCGGATCCTCGCGCGGCGCGAGCCGCAGGACCAGTTCGTTCGCGTAGAAGCCCGCCAGCATGGCCTCGCCGTGCAGGCGCGGCGCCGCGTCCAGGGCCTCGGCGGAGTTGAGGTGGGCAAGCTCCCCGCGCAGCACGGCGTCGATACGGATGTGCTGCAGCGGCTGCAGCGCGGCCTTCAGCGCCTGTCGTTTCGGCCCGCGGACCCCGCGTGCCACCAGGCCCAGGCGCCCGTGTTCCGCGCACAGCACTTCGACCAGCAGGCTGGTCTCGCGCCAGGGCCGGGAGTGGAGCACGAACGCAGGCTCATCCGAAATCCGCATCCCGGCATTCTGCCGCCCACGGGCGGGAGCAGCCATGGCCGCTCCCGCGGTCGATCACTCGTCGTAGCCGAAGCTGCGCAGGGCGGCCTCGTCGTCGGACCACCCGGCGCGCACGCGCACGAAGGTCTCCAGGAACACCTTGCAGCCGAACAGCCGCTCCATCGACATCCGCGCCCGGGTCCCGATCTCGCGCAGGCGCGCGCCGCCCTTGCCGATCACGATCGCCTTCTGGCCGTCGCGTTCGACCCAGACCACGGCGCCGATGCGGACCATCGGCCCGGACCGGGTCGACTCCTCGGTGAAGGATTCGATCTCGACCGTGGTCGAGTACGGGAGCTCCGCGCCCAGCTGGCGCATCAGCTGCTCGCGCAGCAGTTCGCCGGCCAGGAAGCGCTGGCTCTTGTCGGTGATCTCGTCCTCGCCGAAGGCCGGCTCGCCTTCGGGCACCAGCGCCAGCAGCTCGGCGACCAGCGCGTCCAGCCCGGTGCGCTTCAGCGCCGACACCGGATGCACGCCGGCGAAGTCGCGGCCCTCGGTGGCCTTCTGCAGGTAGGGCAGCAGGCTGGCCTTGTCCTTGATCCGGTCGACCTGGTTCACCACCAGCACCACCGGCACTTTCGCTTCGCGCAGGGCCTCGTAGGCCAGGGTGTCCTCCTCGTCCCAGCGGCCGGCCTCGACCACCAGCACCGCCGCGTCCACGCCCTCCAGGGCACCGCGCGCCGCGCGGTTCATCATCCGGTGCATGGCCGTGGCCGACTGCTTGCCCTGTCCGCGGTGGACGCCGGGGGTGTCGACCAGCTGCAGCTGGCCGCCGGGGAAGGTGGCGATGCCGAGCAGCCGGTGGCGCGTGGTCTGCGGGCGGTTGGAGACGATGCTCACCTTGGCGCCCACCAGGGCGTTGACCAGGGTGGACTTGCCGACGTTGGGCCGGCCGACGACGGCGACGGCGCCGCTTCGGCTGGCGGTCTGTGTGCTCATGGCTGGCCTGCTTCGATCTGTTCGAGGACCGCCGCGGCGGCGGCCTGTTCGGCGGCGCGGCGGGAGCTGCCGCTGCCCTCGGCCCCGAGGGCGGGATCGGCGAGGATGCAGCGCACGAGGAAGACGCGCGCGTGCTCCTCGCCCCCCTCGTCCAGCAGTTCGTAGGCCGGCAGCGGCCGCTGGCGCGCCTGCAGCCATTCCTGCAGGCGGGTCTTGGGGTCCTTGCCGATGCCGCCGGTGGGCAGGTCGGCGACCAGGGGTTCGAACCAGGGCAGCACCGCCGCGCGGCAGCCGGCGAAGCCGGCGGCGAGGTAGATCGCGCCGACCACGGCCTCCAGCGCGTCGGACAGGATCGAGTCGCGGCGGTGGCCGCCGGTCTTCATCTCGCCTGGCCCCAGGGTGATGCGCGGGCCGAGGTCGAGCGCGCGCGCGATCCGCGCCAGCGAGGACTCGCGGACCAGCTCCGCGCGCGCGCGGGTCATCGCACCCTCGTCGGCCTTCGGCCAGCGCCGGTACAGCGCCTCGGCGACGATCAGTCCGACGAGGGCGTCGCCGAGGAACTCCAGGCGCTCGTGGTGCGGGGCACCGGCGCTGCGGTGCGTCAGCGCCTGCGCGAGCAGCGCCGGATCACGGAACGCATGCCCGGCTAAGCGCGCGGCGGCGTCGTCACTCGGCCGCACCGGTCCTGGTCAGCATCTGCGTGGACTCGAACCGGCCCACGACGTCCAGGTTGGCGATCAGCGGCTTGCGGACCTCGTACTTTACGTCCATCTTCCAGCCGGTGCCGACGCGCTTGAACTTCACGTGCTCGGGCTTGACGCTGCCCCAGTAGTCGATCTTGAGCCTGCGGAAGAACAGGTCCTGGATCTTGCGCGGGTCGGTATTGGCGATGCCCGGCTCGTTGGCCAGGCCCTTCATCGCCGAGCGCACGCTGTAGTACTCGGTGTACATCGGGAACAGCTTCATGCCGACGTAGGCGAACAGGCCCACGACGCCCAGTACGACGATGAATCCAAGCAGCGTGATGCCGCCCTGTGAATTCCTCATAGCCCTCTCCCCTCGGTCCGCGATGCAGTGGTCGGTTTGCGCCGGCCGGCCCGGCCTCAGAGGCGCGTGCCGATGCGGCTGAAGTCGACGCCGCCGGCGCTGCCGTCGAAGTTCATCCACACCAGGAACGCCTTGCCCCGGAGCCGGGACTCCGGCAGGGTGCCCCAGAAGCGGCTGTCGTCGCTTCTATCACGATTGTCGCCCATCACGAAATACTCGCCCTCGGGCACCGTCCAGTCGCCCACGCCGTGGCTGGCGTACAGCGGGCTGTCGATCTCCAGCACCTCGTGCCGGGTCCCGCCGAGGTCCTCGACCAGCAGGGCCGCACCCGACATTTCGGCGCCCCGGCCCTTGCCCACGTACCGGCCGACGGGCTGGTAGCGCGACGGCTCGCCGTTCACGTAGAGGACGTTGTCGCGGTACGCGATGCGGTCGCCCGGCAGGCCGACCACGCGCTTGATCCAGTCCTGGTCGGGATGCGCCTCGGGGCGGAAGACGACGACGTCGCCGCGCTCCGGCAGGCCGATCTCGACCACCTTGTGGTTGTTCACCGGCAGGCGCAGGCCGTAGGCGAACTTGTTGACCAGGATGAAGTCCCCGATCAGCAGCGTGGGCATCATCGAACTCGACGGGATCCGGAACGGCTCGGCCACGAAGCTGCGCAGGACCAGCACCACCGCCAGGATCGGGAAGAAGGCGCGCGCATAGTCGACCACGACCGGCTCGCGGTCCTCGTCGAGCAGCCCGGCGCGGGCCCTGCGCGCCTTGGCGAAGAACAGCCGGTCGACCAGCCAGATGATGCCCGAGGCGAAGGTCAGGACGACCAGGCCCAGTTCGAACCACTTCATCATGCGCGCACCCTGCCCTCGGCGCGCCGCGGGGCCGCCGTCACTTGTTGTCCACCTGGAGCACCGCGAGGAAGGCTTCCTGCGGGATCTCGACGCGACCCACCTGCTTCATCCTCTTCTTGCCTTCCTTCTGCTTCTCGAGGAGCTTCTTCTTGCGCGAAATGTCGCCACCATAGCACTTGGCCAGCACGTTCTTGCGCAGCGCCTTGACCGTGGTCCGGGCGATGATCTGGGAGCCGATCGCGGCCTGGATGGCGACGTCGAACTGCTGCCTCGGGATCAGCTCCCGCATCTTCTCGGTCAGCTCGCGGCCGCGCCGGTCGGCGTGGCTGCGGTGGACGATGATCGACAGGGCATCCACCTTGTCGCCGTTGATCAGGGTGTCCACGCGCACGAAGGGGCCGGCGTCGAAGCGCACGAAATGGTAGTCCAGCGACGCATAGCCGCGCGAGACCGACTTCAGGCGGTCGAAGAAGTCGAGCACCACCTCGGCCATCGGCAGCTCGTAGCTGATCTGCACCTGGCTGCCGAGGTACTGGATGCCCACCTGGCTGCCCCGCTTCTCCTCGCACAGCGTGATCACGTTGCCGACGTAGTCCGGCGGCGTGAGGATGTTGGCGCGGATGATCGGCTCGCGCACTTCCTCGATCCTGTTCACCGGGGGCAGCTTGGCCGGGTTGTCCAGCGCCATCACCTCGCCGTCGGTCATCAGGATTTCGTAGACGACGGTCGGCGCGGTGGTGATCAGGTTGAGGTCGTACTCGCGCTCCAGGCGCTCCTGCACGATCTCCATGTGCAGCATGCCCAGGAAGCCGCAGCGGAAACCGAAGCCCATCGCCTCGGAGCTCTCCGGCTCGAAGCGCAGCGCGGCGTCGTTGAGGCGCAGCTTGTCGAGCGCCTCGCGCAGGTCGGGGTAGTCGTCGGCGTCGACCGGGAACAGGCCCGAGAACACGCGCGGCTGCATCTCCTGGAAGCCCGGCAGCGGGCTCGGCGCGGGATCCGCGGCCAGGGTGAGGGTGTCGCCGACCGGCGCGCCGTGCACGTCCTTGATGCTGGCGTTGAGCCAGCCGACCTCGCCCGCCCTCAGCGCCGGCATGTCCTTGCGCTTGGGCGTGAACACCCCGACCTTGTCCACCAGGTGGGTACGGCCGGTGGACATCACCAGGATCTTGTCGCCGGCCTTGATCTCGCCCTGCATCACGCGCACGAGCGAGACCACGCCCAGGTAGTTGTCGAACCACGAGTCGATGATCAGCGCCTGCAGCTTGTCGGTGTCGCGCGGCCGCGGCGGCGGGATGCGGTGGACGATGGCCTCCAGCACCTCCTCGACGTTGAGCCCGGTCTTGGCGCTGACCGCGACGGCGTCGCTGGCGTCGATGCCGATGACCGCCTCGATCTCGGCCTTCGCGCGCTCGACGTCGGCGGTGGGCAGGTCGATCTTGTTGAGGACCGGCACGACTTCCAGGCCCTGCTCGACCGCGGTGTAGCAGTTGGCGACCGACTGCGCCTCGACGCCCTGGGCGGCGTCGACCACCAGCAGCGCGCCCTCGCAGGCGGCAAGCGAGCGGCTGACCTCGTAGCTGAAGTCGACGTGGCCGGGCGTGTCGATGAAGTTGAGGTGGTAGGTCTCGCCGTTGCGCGCGGTGTAGGGAACCGACACCGAGTGCGACTTGATGGTGATTCCGCGCTCGCGCTCGATCGGGTTGTTGTCGAGCACCTGGGCTTCCATCTCGCGCGCGGTCAGCCCGCCGCAGATCTGGGTGATGCGGTCGGCGAGCGTCGACTTGCCGTGGTCGACGTGGGCGATGATGGAAAAGTTGCGGATGTTCCGCATCGGATCTGGGGGCATGGGTCCGCGGTCGGGCCGGTTGTCCGGCCGGGTGGCATCGAACGGAACATTGTCGCACATGCCTCCCCCCCTTCCCCGCGCGCGGGGGAAGGGGCCCGCGGCCCGGCGCGCGCGGCGCCGGCGCCCCTCCCCGTCCGGGGAGGGGCGGATGCCGGTTACTCCTGGCCGGCGGCTTCCCGCGGGGTGACGGCGATGAACTGCGTGCCGCCGCCGCGGCTGCGGACCAGGAGCATGACGGTCTGGCCCGGCTTCACCTTGCCCAGCTCGCGGTCCAGGTCGGCGGGCGTCGAGACCGTCGCGCGCCCCCCCTGCAGGATCACGTCACCCGGCTGGATGCCCGCGCTGCGCGCGGCCAGGCCCTCGACCCGGGCCACCGCCACGCCCTCGTCGGGCTTGAGGTCGAGCCGGCGGCGCTGCTCCGCGCCCAGCTCGCTGCCGACGATGCCCAGCGGGTTGCTCAGCGCGGCCTGCGGACGGGACGCCTGCGGGCGCCCGGAG
>JAAZHF010000194.1 GCA_012510865.1 Gammaproteobacteria bacterium | reverse complement strand
TGTCGGCGCGCCGGGCGGGCTCGCAGGCGCGGGCGAGGTCGCCGCCGATGCGCAGCAGCGCGGCCAGGATGTCGGTGGGCTCGGACGGCAGGGCGATGCTGGCGGCCCGGCGGACGAGGTCGTCCAGGGTCGGGGCGGGCGCGCCCGGCAGGCGCTCCCCGCGAGCGACGCGGGCAGCGCGGTCCAAGCCTGCCTCGTAGGGGCCGATCACGTCAGCGTCGGCCGTTTCTTCGATGTCGCGGGCGATCTGCTCGCGGAGCTGACGCTCATGCTCGTCGGTGCGGCGTTCGGCGGCCTCGGCGCGGGCGCGCCAGTGGTCGACGTCGTCTTGCATGCGCTGCGCAGTGTCGACCTCAACGGCGAGGAGGGCGGGCTCGACGGCCCGTAGGGCGAGGTCGGCGAGGTGGTCGGAGCCGAGGGCGTGGGTGAGGTCGTCGCGGAGCGCGGCGAGGCCGGGGGCCGGGTGGTTGGGCTTGTCGGTCATCGGGGGTCGGTCTCCTGCTCTAGGTCGGTCGGGTCGATCAGGTCGGCGAGGGCGACGATGTCCATGCGTGCTCCCGGTGGTCGCTAGAAGTTCAAGCGCAAGACGTTCTCGACCACGTGGTCTGAGATGACGATCAAGGCGGCCAGAACGCCGTAGAACACGCCCCAGCCGACTGCTCGGCGGATGAAGTGGTTCATCACCGCGGCTTGATCTCCTGGCCGGGCTCGCACGGCCCGCCCGGCGGGGGCGGGCTGCTGCGCGTGACGGTCGTCGCGGAGCGCGGTCACCACGTCCTGTGGCTTGTTCGGGGTGTGGCTGGCCATGAGGTTCTCCTTCGGGCCTGTGGCGTCCTGAGAGACGCCGGGGGCATGTGGGATGGCGCGCTCGGGCATGGTGATCTTCCTTCTCTGAGGTTTTGGGGTTTTGGGGATGTGGGGTCGGGTCTAAAGGGCCGTTCACAGGATCCGGAGGCCCCTGGCATCACTCCTTAGTTACTAGAGAGCTACAGAGAGTAAAAAAGACTTTGGGATGAATCTTTAAGAGAGGACATCCCCAAAATCCCCAGAACCGTCCCGCCGCAGGTGGGGCGCCGAAGGTTTTGGGCATGTGGGGGATCCCCAGCCCAGTTCTGGGTATCCCCCACAACCTCCCCAGGACCTCGCGGTCACTCTCCGAGCAAACTCGGATGCGGAATGAAGGTGCCGTCTCGCAGCCGCCGCTTCCCGTCCCGCATGGTCCGCTCGACACTGGTCACCCAACCGGCCTCGGCCAGCGTCACCAGCGCGTCCCGGACGTCATCGGCGCGGGCGCACCACGTCTGCCCCCGCAGCGCCTGCCACGCATCCCGGACCGTGAACTCGGCCCGGCCCGTCCGGCGAATCCACCGCAGGACACGCTCTGCCCCGATGTTGTGCTCGGGAGTGCGCCATCCGCCGTACACGGCGACCGCGTGCGTCAGCGCCCACTCCCCGATCTGCACAGCCGCGTGCATCGTGTCCAGCGACACCTCCGCACCCGCCGCATGGCCCGCGGCCAGGTGCAGCAGACCAGCGACGCGCAGCACCCGGCCCGCCAGCTTCCCGGCCCAGTCCGCCATGAACGCGAGGTCGCCCGTCTCGGTGTGCAGGCGGGGCTCCAGGTACCGGCGGAACCCGCGATGCAGCTCCAGCGCGTCGCGATCGAGCTGGATGACCCGCAGGGCACTGTCGTCCCCGCACACGGGGATGGAGGCGATCTCGGCGAGCAGCCGGTGCCATTCCCGCTCGACATGGCCCGGCATCTCCGGGGCGTCCACCGACCGCGTCCCGACCGTGTCGGCCGGGACGCAGTAGGTGAAGCGGCCCATCAGCCCGCGCTCGCGTAGCGCTGGCGTGTGGGTCGTCTCGGCGAGCACGTGCGGCTGAACGGTGA
>JAAZHF010000193.1 GCA_012510865.1 Gammaproteobacteria bacterium | reverse complement strand
GCTGGAGGTGCTGGTCGGAGGCGGCTACCGCGCCTTCGCCGACGCCGGGCTGGGCCAGCGCGAAGCCGCCGGCTTCCCGCCGTACGCGCGCATGGCCCTGGTCCGCGCGGAGGCGCGCGAGGCCGGTGGCACGGACGCGTTCCTGCAGGCCGCGGCCGCGGCCTTCACCGCGGCGCGCGCGTCGCTGCCGCCGGCGCAGGCGCGCTCGCTGCTGGTCGCCGGGCCGATGCCGGCGCCGATGCCGCGACGCGCCGGCATGCATCGCGCCCAGCTGCTGCTGTCGTCGCCGGGCCGCCCGGCCCTGCACGCCGTGCTGCAGGCCGTGGTTCCCGGCCTGCACGCCCTGCCCGAGGCGCGGCGCGTCCGCTGGTCGCTCGACGTGGACCCGATCGACCTCTACTGACGCCGCCCCTGCGGGCGCGGCGGGCCGCTCCCACGAATGAAGGGGAAGGGGCTCAGGAGCCCGGGGCCCGCTTGGTGGCCGCCTTCGCGCGGCCTGCCTTGGAGGGCGCTTTCGGCGCCGCCCTGGCCGGCGCCTTGGCCGCCTCCGCCGCTGCGCTGGCGCCCCCGGCGCCGGCCCTGCCCACCGGCCGCGCGGCCGGCTGCCCGCGCGCGTCGCGGGTGCTGCGGATGCGGACTTCGATCACCTGGCCCTGGCGGCGCACCTCGAACAGGTCGACGGCCTCGATCAGGTCGCTGAGCTTGCGGTAGCCGTGGTTGCGCGGGTCGAAGGATCCCTGGTTGTTGATGTGGCTGCCCACCGAGCCCAGCTTCGACCAGCCGTCCTCGCCCTGGGTGGCGTCGATCGCACCGCGCAGCAGGCGCACCAGGTCGGCGTCGTGCTGCAGCTCGGCGGTGGTGCGCGCCCGGCGCGTGCCGTTGTCGCCGTCGTCCTCCGGCTCGCCCAGCTTCTCCAGGTAGAGGAAGGTCGAGCATGCGCGCACGAAGGGCTGCGGCGTCTTCTCCATGCCGAAGCCGTACACCGCCAGGCCGTCGTTGCGCAGGCGCATCACCAGCGGCGTGAAGTCGGCGTCCGAGGACACGATCGCGAAGCCGTCCAGGTTGCGCGCGTACAGCAGGTCCATGGCATCGATCACCATCGCCATGTCCGACGCGTTCTTGCCGCTGGTGTACGCGAACTGCTGGATCGGGCGGATGGCCCAGGTGTGAAGGCACTTCTCCCAGCCCACCAGGTGCTGGCTCTTCCAGTTGCCGTAGGCGCGGCGGACGTTGGCCACCCCGTGGCGCGCGATCTCGGCGAGGATGACCTCGATCTTCGAGGCCGGCGCGTTGTCGGCGTCGATCAGCAGCGCGATGCGCTTTTCCGTGGCGGGCATTCGGCGGGGTGTCCCTGTCTGGCGCCGGCACCGGCGCGATGCGCGCACAATAACGCACCGGCCACGGCCGCCGCCGGCCCGCTACCATGCCCGGGCCGGGAGCCCCCCCGGAACCGCCAGGACCGCCGCGCATGATCGAGATCAGCACCGCCAACATCATCATCGCCCTGGCGGTGACCACCGCCGCGGGCCTGGCCACGGGCGTGGGCGGCCTGCTGGTGTTCGCGCAGAAGACGCCGAACGCGCGCCTGCTCGCGTTCGGCCTGGCCTTCGCCGGCGGCGCGATGGTCTACGTCTCGCTGTCGGAGATCCTCAACAAGTCGATCCTGTCCTTCAGCCAGGGATACGGCGAGCGCGCCGGCTTCAGCCTCGGCACCCTGGCCTTCCTGTGCGGGGTCGGCCTGATCATGCTCGTCGACCGCCTGATCCCGAACCCGCACGAGCGCCTCGAGGCGGACGATCCCTTCTTCCGCGAGCACAACACCGCCTACATCAAGCGCGTCGGCCTGCTGACCGCGCTGGCGATCACGGTGCACAACTTCCCGGAAGGGCTTGCGACCTTCTTCGCGACCCTGGAGAACCCGGGCGTCGGGCTTCCGCTGGCCTTCGCCATCGCCATCCACAACGTCCCCGAGGGCATCGCCATCGCGGTCCCGGTGTACTTCGCGACCCACAACAGGGGCTACGCCTTCGGCGCCTGCCTCATGTCGGGACTGGCCGAGCCGCTCGGCGCGATCATCGGCTACGGGCTGCTGCGGCCGTGGATGTCGGACGCGGTGTTCGGCAGCGTGTTCGGGATCATCGCGGGCGTGATGGTGTTCCTTGCGCTGGACGAACTGCTGCCCGCGGCCAAGCGCTATTCGCGCGGGCACGAGACCGTCTACGGCCTGGTCAGCGGCATGGGCGTGCTGGCGGTGAGCCTGGTGCTGTTCAAGTGGTGAGCCGCCGTGGAGCGGGGCGTGCTCAGGCCGCGAACAGCGCCTTCATCTTCTTCAGCGCGTTGGCCTCGACCTGGCGGATGCGCTCGGCCGACACGCCGTACTGGTCGGCCAGCTCCTGCAGCGTGACCTTGCTGTCGGGATCCAGCCAGCGGCGCTCGATGATGTCGCGCGAGCGGTCGTCGAGGCTGGCCAGGCCTTCGCGCAGCAGTTCGAGCTGGTAGGAGGCGCTGTCTTCGCGCTCGTAGGCCTGCGAAGGATCCTCGACGTGCGACTCGAGGTAGGCCGCGGGAGCGGGCGGCGCGCGCTCGTCGTCCACGTCCGCCGGTGCGTCGAAGCCGATGTCGCGGCCTGACAGGCGCGACTCCATCTCGAGCACCTCGCGCTCGGAGACGTTCAGGTCCTCGGCGACCGCGCGCACCTCGTCGGCGTTCAGCCAGCCCAGGCGCTTCTTGCTGCGGCGCAGGTTGAAGAACAGCTTGCGCTGCGCCTTGGTGGTCGCCACCTTGACGATGCGCCAGTTCTTGATGATGTACTCGTGCATCTCGGCGCGGATCCAGTGCACCGCGAACGCGACCAGGCGGACGCCCACGTCCGGGTCGAAGCGCTTCACCGCCTTCATCAGGCCGATGTTGCCTTCCTGGATCAGGTCGCCCAGCGGCAGGCCATAGCCGTTGTAGCCGCGGGCCACGTGGACCACGAAGCGCAGGTGCGACATCACCAGGTCGCGGGCGGCGTCGAGGTCGCCCTCTTCATGGAAGCGGCGGGCCAGCGCCTGCTCCTCTTCCACCGTCAGCACAGGGATCTGGTGCACGGCGCCGATATACGCGTCGAGCGAACCCAGGGCGCTCGGAACCGGGAGGTTGTTGGGGACGAGTGCGGTAGCGGGGGTGGCGGTCATGTCGGTCATCTTAGCAGTGGACTACTTCGACTGCTAAGCGGGCGCGAAGTTCCCCGGCGTTCCGTTCATGGAACAATCAGGCGGGCATCGTCATCCCGAGGTCGGCAGATGATTCTTCGCGCAGCGCCAGGGCCTGCCTGTACAGGGCGACGTCGGCGGCGTGGTGCGATTCGATCCGCGCGCGCAGCTCCGGATCCACTGCATAGCCGCCCCCGTCGCCGTCCGGGTTGACCAGCACCGCCGCGTGCACCGGCCGGAACGACGGCCCCAGCAGCGCGGCGAGGCGCCCGAGCTCCTCCGGGTAGTGCTCGGTGATGCCGACGAAGTCGAAGCGCGCCAGGTCGACGCCCCAGAGGTACTCGGCGTACACGTTGCGCATTTCCGGGCCAAGGGCGAAACGCTCGAAGGTCCAGCCTTCGCGCAGCATGCGGTTGCGCAGCGGCTGGCCCGGGTCGCTGCCATCGTAGTCGCGGTGCCAGTAGGCGTAGTGCGAGGCCAGCCGCTGCACCGGGTCGCGCATCCAGGTGATGAAGCGCGCCGGTCGCCGGCCCAGCGCGATCCGGTACTTGATCGCGAGGAAATGGCCGTGGATGCAGCCCCCGTCGGCGGGAAGCTTGCCCCGCAGCGCGAGCCCGCGCCGGATCGCGTCGAGGCGGCGGCGCCGGACCGCGTGCTGCATCGGCAGGTCGGCATAGTCGTCGCGGTAGCCGCAGCGGGCATTCGCGCGCAGGGCCTCGGCGAAGCTGGTGCCTGCGGTCTTGGGCAGATGCAGCGATACGATCAGGGGGCCGGGGCTCATGCCGCCTCCAGCCGCGACAGCGGCGGCAGCGACCAGTCGACGGCGGCCCGGCCGCTGCGCGCCAGGTACTCGTTGGCGGCGGAGAAGTGCCCGCAGCCGAGGAAGCCGCGGTGCGCCGACAGGGGCGACGGATGCGTGGTGCGCAGCACGCGGTGGCGGCGGGCATCGATCACGCGCCCCTTGGCCTGGGCATAGGCACCCCAGAGCATGAACACCAGGCCCTCGCGCTCCCGGTTGAGCACGTCCACGACGTGGTCGGTGAAGCCTTCCCAGCCCCTGCCCTGGTGGGACCCGGGCCGCCCCTCCTCGACGGTGAGCACGGCGTTGAGCAGCAGGACGCCGCGCCGCGCCCAGGGCAGCAGGCAGCCGTGGTCGGGCCGGGCGACGCCGAGGTCGCGCCCGAGCTCCTTGAAGATGTTCACCAGCGAGGGCGGCGCCGGCACGCCGGGACGGACCGAGAAGCACAGCCCGTGGGCCTGCCCCGCGCCGTGGTACGGATCCTGCCCGAGCACGACCACGCGGACGTCGTCGAAGGGCGTGGCGTCGAAGGCGGCGAAGATCTCCCTGCCCGGCGGGAAGATGCGCGCGCCCGCCCGCCTGCGCTCCTGAAGGAAGGCCGAGAGCGCACGCATGTCGTCGCGCGCGAACCAGTCGCCGACGCGCGCCTTCCACGAGGCCTCCATCCGGACGTCCGCGCCGCTGCTCATTGGCCGAACACCCCCGGCTGCGGCGTCTTCGCCAGGCGCAGCTGGAACAGGGCCTTGGTGACCAGCAGCCGCTCCTCGATCGGCTTGAGCACCAGGTCGTTCGCACCGTCGCTCAGCAGCGCCGCCTGGTT
>JAAZHF010000192.1 GCA_012510865.1 Gammaproteobacteria bacterium | reverse complement strand
TGTTCCCGCTGTCGAACTGGACCGAGCTCGACGTCTGGCGCTACATCCGCCGCGAAGGCATCCCGGTCGTGCCGCTGTACTTCGCGGCCGAACGGCCGGTCGTGGAACGCGGCGGCACCCTGGTGATGGTCGACGACGAACGCTTCCGGCTCGAGCCCGGGGAACGGCCGGCGATGCGCCGCGTGCGCTTCCGCACGCTCGGCTGCTATCCGCTCACCGGCGCCATCGAGTCCGACGCCGCCGACCTCGACGCGATCATCGCCGAGATGGAGGCCGCCGGCCGGTCCGAGCGCGCCGGCCGGCTGATCGACCACGCCGAGGGCGACTCGATGGAGAAGAAGAAGCGCGAGGGCTATTTCTGATGGCGCGCGGCTTCCTGCGCATCGTCGCCTGCGGCAGCGTCGACGACGGCAAGAGCACCCTCATCGGGCGCCTGCTGGCCGAGGCCGGGCGCGTCCCCGAGGACGAGCGTGCCGCCCTGGCGAAGGCCAGCGCGACCCACGGCACCCGCGGCGGCGACATCGACTATGCGCTCCTGCTCGACGGCCTCGAGGCCGAGCGCGAGCAGGGCATCACCATCGATGTGGCCTGGCGCCACCTGGAGACGCCGCGGCGCCGCTTCCTGGTCGCCGACTGCCCCGGGCACGTGCAGTACACGCGCAACATGGCCACCGGAGCGTCGGTGGCCGACCTCGCGATCGTGCTGGTCGACGCCACCCGCGGGCTGCTCCCGCAGACCTTCCGCCACACCGCGATCGCGGCGCTGTTCGGCGTCCGCCACGTGCTGCTCGCGGTCAACAAGATGGACCGTGCCGGCTACGACCAGGCGCGCTTCGACGCGATCGCCGCCGCCTACCGGGCGCACGCGGCGCGGGTGGGCAGCCCCGCCGTCACCGTGATCCCGCTGGCGGCGGCCACCGGCGCCAACGTCACCGCGCCGGCGACCGGTGCGATGCCGTGGTACGACGGACCGACCGTCCTCGGGCACCTGGAAACGGTCGAGGTCGCGGGGCGGGGCGCCGCGCTCCCGGCGCGACTTCCGGTGCAGCTGGTGCTGCGCGACGGCGGCGGCGGGCGCTGGCTTGCCGGCACCCTGGCGTCGGGAACCCTGCGCCCCGGCGACGCGCTGCGCATCGAGCCGGACGGCGTGGCCGCCACGGTGGCCGCGCTGCGCCGGTCCGGACAGCCGGCGGACCACGCCCAGGCCGGCGACGCCGTGTCCGTGCGCCTGGCCGAGGACGTCGACGCGGCCCGCGGCGACGTGCTGGCCGCCGCCGGCGCCCCGCTCGCGGCGACCGACCAGTTCGTCGCCGACCTGCTGTGGTTCGACCCGTCGCCCCTGCTTCCCGGGCGCCGCTACCAGCTGCAGGCGGGCACCCGCCTGGTCGGTGCCCGGGTGGGCGAGATCAAGCACCTGCTGGACCCGGAGACGCTGGCGCCGCTGGCGGCCAAGCGGCTGCAGGCCAATGACATCGGCGAGGTCGCGCTCGCGCTGGACGCGCCGATCCCGTACGCGCCCTATGCCACCGAACCGGCCATGGGCGGCTTCATCCTGGTCGACATGCTCAGCCGCGCGACGGTCGGCGCCGGCATGGTGCGCCACGGGCTGCGCCGCGCGGACAACGTGCACTGGCAGGCGCTGGACGTCACGCCGGAGGTGCGGGCCGCGCTCAAGGGGCAGCGCCCCCGCTGCGTCTGGTTCACCGGCCTGTCGGGCTCGGGCAAGTCGACCATCGCCAACCTGGTCGAGCGCGGCCTGGTCGCGCGCGGCTGCCACACCTACCTGCTGGACGGCGACAACGTCCGCCACGGCCTCAACCGCGACCTCGGGTTCACCGACGAGGATCGCGTCGAGAACATGCGCCGCGTGGCACACGTCGCCAGGCTCATGGCCGACGCCGGCCTGATCGTGCTGGTGAGCTTCATCTCGCCGTTCCGCGCGGAACGCCGCTCGGCGCGCGCGCTGTTCGACGAGGGCGACTTCATCGAGGTCTTCGTCGACACCCCGCTGGCCGAGGCCGAGCGCCGCGACGCCAAGGGCCTCTATGCGAAGGCGCGCCGCGGCGACCTGCCGAACTTCACCGGCATCGATTCGCCCTACGAGCCGCCGGAGGCGCCGGAGCTGGTGCTCGATACGATGGCCGAAGGCGCGGAGTCGCTGGCCCAGCGCGTCAACGACCTGCTGCTCGCCTGTCCGGCGACCGCCAGGGAATCGAAAAAGTCCGGGGCATGGCCCGGCCTTCGCGTTACCGCGCCAGTCCCGTCAGCGCCTGCGGCGCCGGCCGTTCACCATCTCGGCGATGAACAGGATCACGATCGCGCCGACCAGCGACGCGATGAAGCCGACCTTCTCGCCCTCCGCGTACCAGCCGAGGAGGCGTCCGACCCAGCCCGCGAACAGCGCCCCGACGATGCCGAGCACGACCGTCAGGATGATGCCGATGTCCTGCTTGCCGGGCTTGATCAGGCGCGCCAGCACGCCGACCACGAAGCCCACCAGGATGATCCAGAGCCAGCTGCTGCCGCCGAATACCCCTTCCATACGCCCCCTCCACGCTGATGACCCGCAGAGCTTAACAGGGGCGATGGACGGCGTGTCCAGGGCAGCGGCCCGCGGCGCGCCCGGCCGCGGTCGGGGCTCGCTGCCGGTGGCGCCGGCGTTCAGCAGCAGCCGTGGTCGCCGTGGCGGGTGCCG
>JAAZHF010000019.1 GCA_012510865.1 Gammaproteobacteria bacterium | reverse complement strand
GCTCCAGGTAGTTGTCGAGCGCCACGAAGCGCAGCAGGGACGGATCGGAGAGCGCGTAGAGGTCGAAGTCGGTCAGGCTGAGCAGCAGCGCCGCGGCCACCGGCAGGGCGAAGAAGAGGCCGCGCACCAGCAGCGCGGGCGCGACGAAGACCCAGCCGGCGACGCCGGCGCGCATCAGCGCGCCTCCCGTTCGAGGATCCAGCGTCGCTTGGCCAGGATCGCGTCCACGCGGGCGTCGAGTTCGCGCACGGCCTGGTCCTGCGGAAGGCCGCCGCGAACCACGCGCTCGGTCACCAGCCGCAGCTCCTGCGCGATGCGCTCCCATTCGAGCACCTTCGGGGCCGGCCTGGCGCGCTCCAGCTGGTCGCGGAACGCGGCGGCCAAGGGGTCGCCCGCGAGCGCGGGGTGCTCCCAGGTGCTGCGTCGCGGCGGCAGGTTGCCGCGCTCCGCGTGGAAGCGCCGCTGGATGTCCGGGCGCGACAGGAACTCCACCAGCATCCAGGCGGCTTCGGAGTGGCGTCCGTCGCGCGGCAGCACCAGGCTGGTGCCGCCGGCGATGCCGGCCCCGGGCCCGTCCGGCCCCGGCAGGGGCAGCGTGCCCCACTCGTCCGCCAGCCCCGCCGGTGCGCGCCGGCGGAACTCGCGGATGTTCCAGGGGCCCGAGAGGTAGAAGGCGTTGAAGCCGCGGAAGAACTCGTCCCACACGTTCGACACCTGGGTCTCCGACAGCCGCGGCGCCCACCCCTGGTCGAAGATGTCCGCGTAGAAGGCAAGCGCGCGCCGGAAGCCGGGACTGTCGAAGTTCCCGCGCGTGCCGCCGTCGCGCAGCAGCGGGTCCGGCTGCTGCAGGGCCAGCGACAGCTGCGGCTCGAACTCGTTGAGCGGCAGGAGGATGGCGTAGCGCCCCGGCCCGACGTGGGCCTTCACCGCGGCCATCGCCGCCGCCCATTGCTCCCAGGTTCGGGGCAGCGCGGTGACGCCCGCTTCGCGCAGGATGTCCTTGCGGTAGTACAGGAGGCGGGTGTCCACGTACCAGGGCACGCCGAGCAGCCGGCCGTCGACGACGTTGGTCTCCCAGATCCCGGGGAAGTAGTCCGCGGCGTCGATGCCCGGCGAAGCCCGGACCCGGTCGTCCAGCGGCTGCAGCGCATCGAGGGCGCCGAACTCCGGGATCCAGGTGTTGCCGAGCTGGAGCAGGTCCGGGAGCGCACGCGCCGCGTATGCGGTCAACAGCTTTTCGTGCGCGGCGCTCCAGGGGATGGCCTGCAGCTGGACCCGGATCCCGGGGTGCTCTCGTTCGAACTCGGGCAGCAGGCCTGCGACCACCTCGGCCTCGCGGCCCATCGCCCAGAAGTGCAGGACCGTGACGTCCTGCCCGGGCCCGCGCGTGCAGCCGCCCACAAGGGCAAGCGCCGCGGCCGTCGCGCACAGGAGCGCCGCCACGGCGACGGAAGCCGCCCCTGCCCTCATGGCCCCGGTGCCCGCGCCCGGTCGCCCGCGGCATCGGCCAGCCATCCGCCGGTGAAGCCCGCGCGCTCCAGCCCCCTGCGGATATGGGGGTTGCGCTTCATCACCTCCCAGACGAAGCCGCTGCGGTGGTTGGCGATGCCGATCAGGATCGGTCCCTGGTCGATGCCGATGTAATCGCTCGCCACCCAGCCGCGTCCCGGGACGATGCGCCCGGTCTTCAGCGGTACGTCGTACTCGAAGCTGGGGTTGAACGCGTCCAGGAAGCCATAGCTCGAATACAGGTATTCGCCGTGCTGCTCGACCAGCGCGAGCGTGGCCGGGACCACCAGCTCGGGCGCGAAGGGAAGCGATCCGATGGCGGCCGTCGGCGCGATCGTGCCGTCGTCGAAGGCGACCGCGATCCCCGCGCCGCGTGCGCTGTAGTGGCGGAACTCGCGCAGCGTGCCGTCGTAGACCTGGTCGGTGCGCTGCGGCCCGTCGCTGGCGGTCAGGCCCCAGGTCTCCGGCCCGTAGCCCTTCCAGCCCATCGGATTCTCGATCGCGTAGGAGCGCTGCGCGTAGGTGGCGCGCCGCGAATTCTCGAAGTAGTCGATGCCCCGCCCGCGCATGTAGGCGTCGCGGATGCCGCGGAAGTCGATCCAGGCGTGCGTGTACTGATGGCCGAACTGCGGCGCGAAGCTCAGGTATTCCTGCCCCTGGAAGATGCCCCAGCTGTCGTCGTAGGTCCGGGTCCAGGCCTCGCAGGCCTCGGGCCCGACCGGGTGCGTCGGCGAACCCAGGGCGAGGATGTAGACCAGCATCGCCTCGTCGTACCCCGTCCAGTCGTGCTCGATGAAGCCGTGCTCGGGATACCAGCCCATGGAGATCAGCGGCGGGCGCCGCTGCAGCCAGGGCCAGTCGATGCGCGCGTACAGTGCCTCCGCGAGTTCGCGGATCCGCTGTTCGGCCGGGTCGTCGGCGTCGTAGTAGCTCTGCGCGAACAGCACGCCGAGCATCATCAGCCCGGTGTCCACGCTCGACAGCTCGACCCAGGGCTCGTAGCGCAGCCCCGTGCGCATGTCGAGGAAGTGGTAGAAGAACCCGCGATGGCCGATGGTCCCCTCGGCCTCCGGCCCCTGCGGCGCCTCGAGGAGGAACTCGAGGGTGAGCAGCGTCCGCTCCACCGCCTGCCGCCGGCTGATCCATCCGTTCTCGATCCCGATCGGGTACGCGGTCAGCGCGAACCCGATCGCGGCCACGCTCGCGAACGGGCGTGACGGGAAACGGTCGGGGGTCATGCCGTTGCGCTCGTCGGTGGTATCCCAGAAGAACTGGAACGTGCGCTTCTCGATGTCGCGGAACAGCGGCGGCAAGAGCTCTTCCATCGGCCGCGGCACCTCCGCCGGCGGGGCCGTGACCACCACTTCCTCGATGGGCCCCGGACGCGGCGGCTCGACCTGCTGCTGCCCGCGGCCGCAGGCGGCGAGCAGCACGGCGAGCAGCAGGACGCCGACGTGGTGGACCGGCCGGCGCATCGCTACCAGTCGAACCCGAGCGACACCTTGAGGGTGCGGGTGGGCAGCGAGACCGCGTTGGGCCTGCCCCAGTTCGGGTTCTGCGGCTCGTTGACCCAGCCGCGCCAGTCGTCGTAGCCGCTGTAATTGTCCCAGTTGAAGACGTTGAGCAGGTCCAGTCGGAGCCTGGGCCGCAGGTTGCTGCCGGTATCCCAGCGCTTCTCGACCGCGAGGTCGAGCTGCTTGAAGTCCTCGTCGGGCGTGTAGTGGCTGAAGTGGCAGTAGGCCGCGGCCGACACGTTGCAGTTCTGGTAGTAGCGCGGCGTCGCCGAGGCGAGCGTCAGCTTGCCGGAGAAGACCAGGTCCCAGGGCCCGTCGAGGATGCCGGTGGCCACGAGCCGGTGCTCCGGCACCTTGCCCGGGAAGTCGCCGTAGTCTTCGATGCGCTCGGCGTTGAACGCGCCCGGCCAGCCGTCGATCGGGCTGTTCTGCTC
>JAAZHF010000191.1 GCA_012510865.1 Gammaproteobacteria bacterium | reverse complement strand
CGTACCTCGGTATTGACAGACGACGTGGGTGGTTCGATTACGCCATGGAACGGCGCCGAAAAAAAGAGGGGGCGGAAATCCGCCCCCTCGCCGTTACCAGATGCGGACCCGGTCCTCCGGGGCGATCCAGAGCGGATCGGCCGCGGTGACGCCGAAGGCCGCGTACCAGGCATCGATGTTGCGCAGCGGCGCGAAGGCGCGGATGTGCCCCGGCGAGTGCGTGCCGTTGACCAGCTGCTGGCGCAGCGCGTCGTCGCGCCACAGCGTGCGCCACACCTGCGCCCAGCCCATGAAGAAGCGCTGCTCGCCGGTGAAGCCGTCGATCACCGGCGCCTCCTTGCCGCCCAGCGAACGCCGGTAGGCCTCCAGCGCGATGGTCAGGCCGCCGAGGTCACCGATGTTCTCGCCCATCTCGACTCGGCCGTTGATGTGCATGCCCGGCTGCTGCGGGCACTCGTAGGCGTCGTACTGCGCGCCGAGCTTCGTCGCCTGGACCTCGAACTTCGCCGCGTCCTCGGCCGTCCACCAGTCACGCAGCAGGCCCGCGCCGTCGGACTTGCGGCCCTGGTCGTCGAAGCCGTGGATGATCTCGTGGCCGATGACGCCGCCGATCGCACCATAGTTCACCGCCGGGTCGGCGTCGGGATCGAAGAACGGTGGCTGCAGGATCGCGGCCGGGAACACGATCTCGTTCTTGACCGAGTTGTAGTAGGCGTTGACCGTCTGCGGGGTCATACCCCACTCGCCCTTGTCCACCGGCTTGCCGATGCGCGCGCGGCGGTAGTCCCATTCGAACGCGAGGGCGCGCTCGGCGTTGCCGAACACGTCGCCGTTTTCGAGCCGGAGCCCGCTGTAGTCGCGCCAGGTGTCGGGATGGCCGATCTTGAGGCCGAAGCCGGCCAGCTTGGCGCGGGCCTCGGCCTTGGTCTCGTCGCCCATCCACTCCAGCTGGTCCAGGCGCGCGCCCATGGCCGCCTTCACGTTGGCAACCAGCGCGTCCATCTTGTCCTTGGCGTCGGCCGGGAAGTCCGGCTTCACGTAGTCCTGGCCGATGGCCTCGCCCATCGCCGACGAGGCGTAGGACACGGCGCGCTTCCAGCGGGCTCGCTGCTCGGGCTGGCCGGACAGGAAGCGGCTGCGGAAGTCGAAGTGCGCGTCGACGAACTCGCGCGACAGCAGCGGCGCGGCGCTGTCGGTGGTGTGGAAGGCCTGCCAGGCCTTCAGCGTGTCGAGGTCGGCGTCGGCGAAGATCTTCGCGATCTTCGGCAGCGCGGTGTCCTGCCTCACCACGCCGGCATCGGCGTAGTCCACCCCGGCCGCCGCCAGGTAGGCCTGCCACGGGAAGCCGGGGGCGAAGGCGTCGAGTCCGGCGAAGGCCACCGGGTTGTAGGTCTTGTCGCGGTCGCGGCTCTCGGCGCGCGTCCAGTGGGCCTCGGCGATCTTCGTCTCCATCTCCATGATCGCGTCGGCCCTGGCGGCCGCGTCGTCCCAGCCGGCCAGTTCCAGCATCTGCGCGACGTAGGCGACGTAGCGCTCGCGCTGCGGCGCGAACTTCGCGTCGAGGTACATCTGGCGGTCGCCCAGGCCAAGGCCGGACTGTCCCAGGTACAGGGTGTAGACGTCCGGGTTGCGCTGGTCGTCGGCGACGTAGTGGCTGAAGAAGCTTCCGTTGAAGCCGGCATTGGCCCGGCCCATCAGCCTCGCCATGTCCTCCTTGCTGGCGACCGCGCGGATGGCGTCCAGGTGCGGCTGCAGCGGCGCCGCGCCGAGGGCCTCCACGGCGGCCTCGTCCATGAAGCCCTGGTACAGGGCGGCGAGCTTGGCCGCGTTGCCGCCGCCCGCCGGGTCACCCAGCGCGTAGCCTTCGAGCAGCCGGTGGACGCGCGCCTCGGACAGGTCGCGCAGGACCAGGAACGAGCCGTACATCGACTGGTCGGACGGGATCCGGGTGTTCGCGGCCCAGTTGCCGCTGACGAACGCGAAGAAGTCACTGCCCGGCGACGCCGAAGGGTCCATGCCGGCGGTGTCGATGCCCCAGCTCCCGTAGCGGTTGGCGGCGACGGTGCCGGTCGCGGCGGCGGCCTGGTCGCCGTCGTCGACGAGGGCGGTCATGTGGCAGGCATCGTCCAGGCAGCGCTCGTCGGCAAGGGCGTACGGGGCGGCGCCCACGCCGAGCGCGAGGGCGGTGGAAAGGCTGAGGATCGTCTTCTTCAAGGCGGGGTCTCCGGCGCATCGGCGCGCAAATGGCTGGGCCCGCGGCTGCGGGCGCACCGGACAGTCTAACCAGCGCCGCGGCCGGCGGCAGGGTGTCGCTGGTCATGGCACGCCGCAGGGGGCCGGCCGGCGCGGCGCGGGCGGACCGCCGGGTCTAGAATCGACCCACCATCGGAGGAACCCGCCATGACCCGCCTCAAGCGCAACCTCGTCCTCGCCGCCCTGGCCCTGGCCTCGGCCTGCTCCTTCCAGGCCCAGGCCACGCTGAAACCCGGCGACCCGGCGCCCGACTTCACCGCCCCGGCCTGGCTCGCCGGCGAGCCCTTCGAATACTCGCTGTCCAGCGCGCTGCGCGAAGGCCCGGTGGTGCTGTACTTCTTCCCCGCCGCGAACACGCCCGGCTGCAACATCGAGGCTTCGCTGTTCTCGCAGGCCGTGGACGACTTCAAGGCCCGGGGCGTCTCGGTCATCGGAGTGACCGCAGGCAACACGGAGCAGCTGCGCGCGTTCTCCGCGGACAAGGCGACCTGCGCCGGCAAGTTCCCGGTCGCCGCCGACGAGGGCGCGCGGATCGCCGCGCAGTACTCCGCCGTGCTGGAGGGCAGGCCCGGGGCGTCGAGCCGCACGTCCTACCTCATCGGCGGCGACGGCCGGGTACTCGCCGTGCACTCCGACATGAACCCCGCGCAGCACGTCAAGCGCATGCTGGAGGCGATCCCCGGCGGAGGCGACTGAGGGCCCTTCCCGTCCGCGGCGCGGTCAAAGCAGGCGCAGGACCGCCGCCGCGGCGGCGCCGACCACCACGACCGCCAGGAAGGGAAGCCGCAGCGCCAGCGCGGCGGCGGCGGCAAGCAGCGCGCCCGCGCGCGCGTCCAGCACCAGCGCGCGTCCCTCGGCGAAGGCGTTGACGGCGGTGAGCGAGGCCAGCAGGCCGACGGTCAGCGACATCGCGGCGGCCCGGGCGCGGGGGCCGTCGAGCCAGTGCGGCGGCACCAGGAATCCGGCGAACTTGGTCGCGAAGGCGGCCGCGCTGGCCAGCAGGATCCATCCCCACTGCGACATCAGCGCGCCTCCGGCCGGGCGAACCAGCCCCAGGCGCCGGCCACCGCCGCGGCCACGAGGATGGGCACGCCGGGCGGCGCGAACGGCACCGCCAGGACCGTCGCCAGCGCGCAGGCCGCGGCGATCGCAACCGGCTCGCGCGACGAGAGCCGCGGCCAGAGCAGGCCCAGGAACGCCGCCACCGCGGCACCGTCGAGGCCCCAGCGGCGCGGATCGCCGAGAGCGTCGCCGAGCAGCGCGCCGGCCGCGGTGCAGAGGTTCCACAGCAGGTAGATCCCGAGGCCGGCGGCCCAGAAGCCGCGGCGCTGCTCGTCCGGATCGCGCTGGCCGACCGCGGTCGCGGTCGACTCGTCGATGCAGACCTGCGCCGCGGCCAGCCTGCGCCAGCCGCGCGGCCGCAGCATGCGGTTGACCTGCACGCCGTACACCGCGTTGCGCACGCCAAGCAGGGTGGCGGCGCCTAGCGCCGCGGCGCCGCCGCCACCGCCCGCGACCACGCCGATATAGGCGAACTGCGAGCCGCCGGTGAACATCAGCGCGCTGAGCGCGACCACCTGCAGCACGTCCAGCCCCGCGGCGACGCCGAGCGCGCCGAAGGACACCCCGTACAGGCCGGTGGCGATGGCGACCGAAAGGCCGATGCGCACGGCGGGCGTCATTTCCAACTGCATCCGCCGATTGTAGGTCGCCGCCCGACGCCCACGCATGCCGCAAAAGTGCTAATACTCTCCGGGCGGTCCATCGGAAGGGGACGAATGGCTGGGGACGCGACGGGGACGTCTTGGGCTCGCCGGGCATGGCTGCCGCTGCTGGCCGCCGTCCTTGCGCTGTCGACGGCGCAGCCGGCGTCCGCCGCCGGCGGCGACGCGCGCCCCACCCTGCGCTTCGGCGGTGACGCCGACTATCCGCCGTACCACTTCCTCGACGACGCGGGCCACGCCGACGGATTCGACGTCGCCCTGACGCGCGCGATCGCCGACGACCTGGGCATGGACGCCGCGTTCGAACTCGGCGACTGGGGCGACGCACTGGAGGGCCTGGAGCGCGGCGACGTGGACCTGGTTCCCATGTTCTGGTCGGAAGCCCGCAGCCGGCGCTTCGTGTTCACCGAGCCGATCCTGCTCCGCCACCACGGCCTCTTCGGCCACTACGAAACGCCGACCGTCGAGTCCCTGGAAGCGCTGGCCAACGTCCGCGTCGCAGTGCAGGAGTCCGGCCTCGCCTGGGAAGCGCTGCGCGAACTCGACCGCCCGGGCGTCACCATCATCGCCCTCGACAACGAGGCGGAGACCCTCGCCCTCGTCGCGCGCGGCGGCGCCGACTATGCGCTGGCTCCGACCGGGATCGGCTACCACGCGATCCAGAACTCGCACCTGCCGGGGATCGTCGCCCTGAGCCCGCCGCTGCTCGAGCGCAAGTACGTGTTCGGCCTGGCGCGGGGGAACGAGCGGCTGGCCGCCAGGATCAACGACTCGCTCGAGCACCTGCGCCGCGACGGCGTGCAGAACCGGCTCTACGTCGAATGGATCGGCGGTCCCGCGCCGCCGGACCGCGCCGGCGGGCCGCGCCCGGCCCCGGCGACGCTCTGGATCCTGGGCGCGCTGGCCGCGGTCCTGCTCGGCGGCCTGACCTGGCTGTCGCGCGGGCGCGACCGGACGCGCCCCGCGGCCGCGCGCGGCAGCCCGCCGATCGTGCCCGACCCGCAGCTGATGGCGGAGCTGCGCGAGTCGATCGCCGCGGGCAGCCTCGGGTTCGCCCTGCAGCCCAAGGTCGACCTCCGCAGCGGCCGCGTGATCGGCGCCGAACTGCTCGCGCGCTGGGACCATCCGCGGCTTGGGCCGCTCGCTCCCGATGCCTTCGTGCCCATGGCCGAGAGGATGGGCTGCATCGGCGAGATGACGCTCCACCTCGTGCGCCGCGGCCTCGAGCATGGCCGCGACTGGCCGGTCGCTGCGGGCAGGCTGCACGTCTCCATCAACGTCTCGGCCAACGACCTCGCCGACTCCGCCCTGGTCGACGCGATCCTCGAGGCGTGCAGCGGCGGCGGTCCTTCGCTGATGCTCGAGGTCACCGAGACCGAGGTCATGCGCGAGCCCGAGCGGGTGGCGGTGGCGCTGCCGCGGCTGCGCGCCCACGGCATCCGGATCTCGGTCGACGACTTCGGCGCCGGGCACTCGTCGCTGGTGAACCTGCGCCGCCTCGGGCCCGACGAGCTGAAGATCGACCGCTCGTTCGTGGGCGCGCTGCTGGCCTCGCACTCCGACCGTGCGATCGTGCGCGCCACCATCCACCTGGGGCACGAGCTGGGCGCGAAGGTCGCGGCCGAAGGCATCGAGGACGAGGCCACGCGCGACTGGCTGATGCGCGCCGGCTGCGACATCGGCCAGGGCTATGCCCTCCATCGCCCGATGTCGCCCGCGGACTTCCTCGCCCTGCTGCACGCACGGGCCTGAGCGGCGCCCGGGCGGCCCGGGTCTGCTACCCTCGAAGGGTGCCGGAAACACCGGCACCCAGCGCGCCCCGCCCGACCGGCGGCGCATCCTCCCACCGCGCGGCCATGCGGCCAGCGCCTCGAAAGGGGGGCCCCGATGCCCGGCTACTCCACCCGGACGATGACCGTCCGGGTCGGCGCGCACGACTATCGCCTGCGCGTCCTCAGCGACCGCCAGCAGTTCGCCGATCCCGATGGGCACGGTGCGCGGCTCGGCATTTCCTCGGCCCAGTGGAGCCATTTCGGCCAGCTCTGGCCGTCCGGCCGCCTGCTCGCCGAAGCGGTCGACTCCATCGACATCCAGGGCAGGCGCATCCTCGAGGCCGGCTGCGGCATCGGCCTGGCCAGCCTGGTGCTGCAGCGCCGGGGGGCGGACGTGGTCGCGTCCGACATCCATCCGCTCGCGGAGGCCTTCATCGCCTACAACTCGGCGCTCAACGGGCTGCCGGCGGTGCACTACCGCCAGCTCGACTGGGAGCAGCCGCTGCCGTCGCTGGGGGAGTTCGACCTCATCATCGCCAGCGACGTGCTTTACGAGCGCGGCCACGCGGAGCTGCTGGCCGGGGTCGTGGAGAGGCATGCCCGCGGGCGGGCCGAGGTCCTGGTCGCCGATCCCGGGCGCGGATACAGCGGCGCCGCCGCGCGGCTGCTCGAGGCCCAGGGCTTCGCCCACGAACGGATCGACGTGGCCCTCGGCGACGGGCCCCCGGTGCAGGGCCGGATCCTCCGCTTCACCCGCGAGGAGTGACGCCGGCCGGCTGCGGCCGGTCTCCATGCCGGCTGCGTTGCCCACGAACGCACCCTTCCGGCGCAGGTCGCCTGCCCCCGACCCCGGCGATTGTCAAGGCCGCGCGAACGTTTTGTTAATGTGCGATTCCGTAACATGTCCGCAAGGACGTGATCCCCCTGTCCGGGGCTCCGCGTCCTGGTCCGGCAGTCCCTCCCAGGTGCCCCTGCGCACCGCCAAGCTTCACGGGGCCGACGCCCCGCCCTGCCCATGGCCGCCCTCCGCAGGCCCGCGGTCCGCCTCGTCCGCGGCCGGGCCACCCATACAGGAGCCGAGATGTCCCGCAGCAACGCCCAGAAGAAGACCGATACCCCCGCCCGCGCCCGCGCCTCCGCGCCGCTGCGCCGCTCGTCCAGCAGCAGCAGCTCGCGCAACAACGCCGCCCAGCTGACCAGCCAGCGGATCGCCGCCGACCTCGCGGCCTTCAAGAAGTCCGGCGGCCGCATCGAGGTGCTGGGCAACACCCCGATCCGCCCCTACGTCTCGCGCACCAGCAGCCGCAAGACCACGACCGCCGCGAAGGCGGCGAAGACCGCCAGGGCCACCAAGGCCGCGAAGTCCTGACCCGCGGCCCGGAGCCGCGTCCCTGACCCAGGTCAATGCGGCCGGCGCGCAGGCGATGAGACCCTTCCCGGGACCCTTCCCGCGCAGGAGGCCGCCGTGCCGCACGACATTCCCATCCAGCTGGCCGAAACGCCGGAGATCGAGATCGACGCCGGCCTCGTGGCGGGCGGGCTCGGCCTGGACGTGGACGCCTTCCGCGAACTGATGTCGACCCGGAAGGTCAGCGTGCTCTGCGAGCGCGGGACCGGGGACGACGCCGGCCTGTACCGCGCGACCTTCTACCACGGTGGCCGGCGCGTGCGCCTGGTCGTGGACGCGGACGGCCGCCCGGTCGACCATCCCTCGCAGTCGGCCACCGGCGGCTGAGCGCCCGCGGGGGCCTTCACGCGCGCGAAAGGTCCCGGCGGGCCATCATCACCCGGTTTCCACGTGTTCGAGGTGATTGATGAAACTGCATGCCACCCTGCTTGCCGCCGCCTGCGCGCTCGCCCTTGCCGCCTGCGGCGATGATTCCCGTGCGCCGGACACCGCCGCCCCGCCGGCATCCACGCCCGACGCCACCGCCGGCACCACCCCCGGCACCGACGACGCGACGACCGCTCCCGACGCGGGCTACCCGGCGCCTGTCGACGGCACCGCCGCGGCCGACGGCACCACGCCCGCGGACGGCACCGCGGCGGCGCCAGGCGACACGGCGACCGCCGACGCCGCCCAGCCCGCGGCCGGTGGCTGCTCGGTGGACGTCGAGGGCAACGACCAGATGCAGTACAACGTCTCCTCGATCACGGTCCCGTCCAGCTGCGCCGAGTTCACGATCAACCTCACCCACGTCGGCCGGCTGCCCGAGGCGGCGATGGGCCACAACGTCGTGGTCACCTCGACCCCGGACATGGCGGGCGTGGCCGCCGACGGCATCTCGGCAGGTGCCTCCGCCGGCTACCTCAAGGCCGGGGACGAGCGCGTCATCGCCGCCACGGAGATGATCGGGGGGGGCGAAAGCACGTCGGTGACCTTCGACGTCGCGAAGATCCGCGACGTCGAAGGTCACCGACGTGCTTT